>JADGCO010000050.1:0-30812 GCA_015228935.1 Magnetococcales bacterium
CCCCCTGGACCCCCATCCCAGTTTTTCAAACGTTTTGAATGGGAAGGCTGAATAGTTACTTTTTTTTCTGATACTGTTCTTTCAGGTGGGGCAGGAGGGTCCGGGCCTGGGGACCCACCAGGACCACGACCAGGTTGTGGGGTTGGGTCAATTCCCGGGCAATGGACGGGAGGGTATTGGGGTCGATGGCGCAGACCCGTTTCCAGGCGGCGGTCAGGGGTTCGACCTGGGTGAAGAGCCGGTCGGCCACATAACGTTCCATGAGTTCTACCGGGCGATCCAGGGTGGTGATCAGGGCAGCCTGCCAGCGGGTGAGAATGCGGGTCCATTCGGCATGTGTGGGCGGGAATTGGCGCAAGGCAGCCAGTTCGTCCAGAATGGCAGCAAAAACCGCCGCCAGATTTTCCGGAGAGACCGAAGCCCCGATCTCCACGGATCCTGCGTCGGACAAGGCTGTGTAGGCGGCCCACAGATCGTAAACCAGACCCTGCTTTTCGCGCAGTGTGGCCTGGAGACGGGAGCCGAAGCCATCATCAAGAATGCGGCGCAAAGCCATCAGGGGATAATGGTCCCGTTCCAGAAAACCTTTGGAGCGGTAAAACAGGGAAAGGGTGAGTTGGGCGGTTTGATCGTTGACCGCTACCCAGTGGGGACCGGCAGACATGGGGGGCGGAGGGGGGGAGGGGAGGGGCGTGCCGGCAGGGAGATTTCCCAGGGCGGCTTCAGTCAGACGCAGGGCCGATGGATGCTGAAGCGGGCCGAAAAAAGCGATGGCCATGTTGTTGCCACAGTAGTGCCGGGCCAGAAATTTTCGCAGCGCCTGACTGTCGAGGTTCTTGATGGTTTGACGATTGCCGAGGATGGAACGGGCCAGCGGGTGGTTTGGCCAGAGGATTTCTCCGGCGAGAATGGCGGGAATGGTCATCTCGCCCTGGTCGTTTTCATCCTCCCGCATTTCAGCGATGACCACCTGCCGTTCCGTATCGATCCCGGTGAACGCGGGTTGCGTGAACATGGCGCAAAAGGTGGCAAATCCCTCCTCCAGAAAGGCAGGGGGCAGGGTGATCCAATAGGCGTTGTACTCCTGACTCGTGGCGGCATTCATGTCCGCCGCCAGGGCCTCCAGATGGATGTGAAACTCGGTGGGATCCGGAATACGTTCAATGCCCTTGAACAGCATGTGTTCCAGAAAATGCGCCATGCCGGATTCAGCATCACTTTCAAAGCGGCTGCCGGCCCGTACCAGCAGGGTGACGCCCACCTCGTGCAGCCAGGGCATGGGAAAGGTGCAGAGCGTCAGGCCGTTTTTCAACCGGGAGAGATGAAACTCCGGTTCGGGAATATCAATCATTGCTGTTTTTCGATTCTCTCCGGATACCGGGTCACGTCGGTCACCATGATCGCTGTGGGCCGGAAACACTCCCCGTTTTCGTGCTGAATGTCAAGGTGTTTCACGTCGTTGGATTCGTTCAACGTCGGCCATCATTGGTTTTGGTGTTTTTTTATTGTCGTTATTTTTTGGCCAGGAACCGTTCAACGATGACCATGTTTCGCTGGCACGTATCCATGCTGTCACGGTCCGCGATTGCCTTGGCAGTTTTGCAGGCTTCCCGGAACAGGGCCAGTCCTTGGCGAGCTTTTTCCGGATTGTTTTCCTGTTCTCCCCGGTGGGCCAGAACACTCCCTAGATCATTTTGAATTTCGGCCAATTTTTGTGCATCCTGCCCTGGCGTCAATACGGTCATGGCATCCCGATAAGACTCTTCTGCCTTGTCGTACAGGCTTGATTCATGGTTCTGAACGGCCACAAAAAATGCATGTTCCCCCAGAGTTGTCTTGACCTTGATCCAGGCTTCCGGACGTTTTTCCGGCTTCAGGAAGGGCAGGGCTTGTTCCAGGGCGGTGATGGACTCCTGCAACAGCGGCACATTTTTTTCCAGGTTTCCCAAGGTCCACAGGGCATGACTCAATCTCATGTTCAGGTCAATGAACGGTTCCGGAACCAGGGGCGGGGCGAGAAGGGCAATCCCTTCCTGCATGATTTTGATCCCTTCCCGGATTTTTTTGGGCTGTTTTTTCGCCTCGCCGATAACAGCCTGGATGGAACCAATCCGGCCTTGATACTCTCCCCATTCCAGGGGATGTTTTTGCCTGGGCCAGGCTTTTTGGGCCTCTTGATAGGCCTTGATGGCCTCTTTGGCTTGGGAATCGCCCGATTTGACAAACGCGGTCATCTCCAGCCAGGTTTTGGCGATGGAATTCCAGGTCCCGGACCATTGTTTGGGGTACATGGCCGGCTGCCATATTTCCAGGGCAGATTTAAAGTTGACCAAGGCTTTTTCCAGCCAGGGACGTTGATGCTGCCATATGCCCAGGTATGACGCCGCGACGCCTTTGTCGTGTTGGATTTCGGCCCAGAGGTGCGGATGGCCATCCCGGTGCAACTCTTTTTCGGCTTCCGAAAACAGTTCCAACGCCTCCTGCAACAGGGGTGCTGTATGCCTTGTTTTGGCAAGATTGATCAGGGCAGTGGCCAAATTTTTTTGAGCCTGGCCCCAGGCGATGGGTTGCTGTTGACGTGACTGCGCGGCCACCACCTGTCGCCAGCCTGTCACCACAGCAGAGGAGAGGGAATGATCATCCAAAATTTTTTTTTGTTTTTCGAGGGATTCAACCGATTTTTGCAGGTATTCACCCACCCGGGACGGATCCACCTCGGCGGTCAGGTTTGCCAATGTCTGGTAATGTCCGGCGGCCTCTTGAAATTTCCAACGCAGGGTGGCCAACCCCCCCCGCTGGTCAATAATGAGCATTTTTTCCCGGGGCTGCATGCCAGGCAGTTCCGCCCAGCGTGCCAATTCCTGGTCTGCTGCGGCAAAATCGGCAGTATCCAATGCACGAACCAGATTGGCTTTCAGGGTGGTCACTTCCGGGATTTTTTGTTCCGCAACATGGCTGAATTCATGTAATATTTCATAATCACGCTGCATCACTTCCAGATATTTGGGCGTCAACTGAATTTCCACCCCCTGCCCGGCCATGATGTCCAGCAGGGCCGGGGTTATCTTCTTGAGCCAAGGATTGTTTTTTTCCTCCTGGACCGGTTTTCCGCCTGTTGTATCCTCCTGGGATTCGGCCGGGTGTACCCATCCCGTCAGGATCATCAGGCATGATACCATGGCGCGCATGGAACATGAAAAATTCTTAATGTTATGGCAACCCATTGATTTTCCCCAGATGCAAGATTATCCAAATCATGCAAGAAAGCGTCATGAACCAACACAATCATCCAGTTGAGTGAAGTCCTGCATCAAACCGGCGTGGAAAAGCCGACCCGGTTCCACATCAGGCCAGAAAGGACGACCGCCGGGGCATGGTATAATAATTAGATAGGATATTGCAAAGCGTTTTTTTCAGGGCCATGGGATTCCTGAATGGTCATTCCAACTTTACAACTTGTCTGGCCATGCGTCTCTGGCTAGAGTCGGATATTTTCGGAAGCTTGGTTCGGAATTTTGCCGGACAGAAGATGCGGGCCTCGGAAACTTGGTTCGGAATCTTGCCGGACAGAAGATGCGGGCCGTTTTTTTGGGCGATTTTCAGGGTTCGGAGTCATGGATGAAATCCGCATGAGAGATTTTTTGGTTCAACGATTCCCAATGGATTGCCGGGAGATGGTTCATGGCATCTGACAAAAAAGATTTCATGAGCCAACTGGGTCAGATGGATCTGTGGTTGGCAGGAACGGCCCTGACCCTGGTGGCTATCGGCCAGGTGATGGTCTATTCGGCTTCGGTGCCCCTGGCCGTGCGTCGGTTCAACGATGCAGGCCATTTTGCCGTGCGCAACCTGATATTTGCCGCGATCGGAATCCTGGTGGCCATCCTCATCAGCCGGCTCTCCATGGAATCCATTCGTCAGTTGGGGCGCATCGGTTTTTGGATCTCCCTTCTGACACTGGCTGTCGTCTTGATTCCCGGCTTGGGAATTGAAGGAGGCGGTGCCCGGCGTTGGATCAATTTTCGGGTTTTCACCTTGCAACCCTCGGAACCCTTCAAGGTCATGCTTGTGCTGTTTGTGGCACATGTGCTGGAAACCGACCCCGGTCGTGTCCTGCGGCTGAAAGGGGGATTGTTGCCTCTGCTGATGCTGTTTGGCGTATCGGCTGCCCTGCTCATGTCCGAGCCGGACTTTGGTGCCACCCTGATCTCCGGCACGGTGGTGCTGGGCATGGTTTTTGTGGCCGGAATTCCTTTTGCCTGGATTGTTTTTCTGGTGGTTTCGGCCATTCCTGCTGCCGCCGCCGGCGTCATCATGGCCCCCTACCGGTTTCAACGGGTCATGTCATTCTGGGATCCATGGGACGATCCCCAGGATACCGATTTTCAACTGGTGCAATCCCTGCTCTCTTTCGGCAGCGGGGGCGTCAGCGGGACCGGCCTGGGCGAAGGCCGCCAGAAACAGTTCTACCTGCCTGAATCCCATACGGACTTTATTTTCTCCGTGATTGGCGAAGAGCTGGGCCTGTTTTGGGTCCTGTTGATCATAGCCCTGTTTGCCGTTCTGATCTGGCGCGCCTTTGCCATTGCCCGGGCTACACCGGATCCCTACGTTCGCCTGGGTGCTGCCGGACTGGGGATCTTGCTGGGCACCCAGTCCATTGCCAACATGGGGGTGGTGATGGGCCTGCTTCCCCCCAAGGGATTGACCTTACCCCTGGTGAGTTACGGGGGATCGTCCCTGATCATCACCATGAGCATCATTGGTTTGTTGCTGGCTTTTTCTCGCACCGTTCCCCCGTTGCACCATGCCAGCCGGGTGGGCCGGGAGTAGACGGGTGGATCGGGAGCAGGAGAGTCACATGGACGGTGCCGACAGGCCAGCCTCCCACATCAAGATGCCGCGTCTGTTGATTGCCGGCGGCGGAACCGGTGGACATCTGTTTCCGGCCATGGCCGTGGCCGATGCCTGGCAGGAGGTCACGGGGGGAGAGGTCCTCTTCGTAGGGACTCCCTGGGGTTTGGAAAGTCGGCTCCTGCCCCGGGAGGGACGCCGTCTGGCAACCTTGCGCGTGGGTCGCCTCAAGGGTGGTGGCATCTTGCGTCGCCTGCATACCCTGGCCGGTCTGGCCCCGGCCTTGTGGGGGGCATGGGCCATTTTGCGGGAGTTTCAACCCCATGTCGTTCTGGGGGTCGGAGGCTATGCCTCGGCCCCGGCTGTGGTCGCTGCCCGGCTTTTGGGACTGCCGGCCGTCCTGCATGAACAGAATGCCCTGCCCGGTCTCGCCAATCGATTGCTGGGACGGCTGGCCCACACCATCTGTGTGAGTTTTCCCCAGGCCGCTTCCCTGTTTCCTGGCCGAAAGGTCCTCTCCACCGGCAATCCGGTTCGTGGAAGTCTCGTGCAGGCGGCGGGGACGCCCAGAATTTCCTCGCCCGGAGACCCGTTGCAGGTGTTGATTTTTGGGGGCAGCCAGGGGGCACAAGTGTTCACGGACGTGGTCCCCGCCGCCCTGGCCGCCCTGGCGAAACCGGGAAATCATGTTCCGATCCGGGTACAACACCAGGTACGGGAAGCCGATGTCACCACGGTGGAAACCTTCTATCGCCAGGCAGGGATCCCCGCCATCTGTGCCCCCTTTTTTCAGGACATGGCCGGGGCTTATGCGGCTGCCGATCTGGTCATTGCCCGGGCCGGTGCCACCACGCTGGCCGAACTGATGATCATGGGAAAACCGGCACTGTTGATACCCTATCCCTTCGCCGCCGATGATCACCAGACAGCCAATGCCCGGGCACTGGTGGAGGCCGGCGGTGCCTGGATGCAAACCCAGACCGGGTTCACCGTTTCCTGGCTGACAGAATTTTTGCAGCAGCGCCTGGCGGATCGGCAAGGGTTGGAACAAGTCGGAAAACGGGCCGGTTCCCTGGCCAATCCCCATGCCGCCCGCCAGATTGTGGCCATCCTGACGGCTCTGGCACGCTCACAAAATCATTAAGAGGCTGTCCAATAACTTGTCAATTTCAAAAAACAAATGAAAAACTGGGATGGAGGTCCAGGAGGAAGGGCTGTGCCCTTTCTCCTGGCGGGGTTTGGGGCGGAGCCCCAATAAAATCTTTCTTTCCAATCTGTTTTTTTGGAAAGTTAATGGGCAGCCTCTAAATGCTTTTCAACTCTTTTACTTTCGTTTTCGAATTTCTTCCCCTGACCCTGCTCATCTTTCACGGCATGGGTCGCAATTTTGGGCGACAGCCGGCTTTCATCGCCTTGTTTCTTTGTTCTGTTTTTTTTTACGGCTGGCGGTTGCCGCAATATATTCCGATCCTGATTTTTACCATTTGTTTCACTTGGTTTACCGCCGCCATGATGATTCGACACCACTCTTTGCGACATCAGTTGCTGTGGATGGGCGTGGCCGGCAACCTGTCACTTTTGATCTTTTTCAAATACACCAACTTTATTCTCGACAATCTTGCTTTTGCAGTTCCGATTGAATTTCGGGTTCCCTACGTTCTGCCACCAGGAATTTCATTTTTCGTCTTTCAAAAAATTGCCTACCTGGTGGATGTGGCCCGGCAGGATGATGTTCATGAGACCAATTTTTGGAATTTTGGGCTTTTCGTGGCTTTTTTCCCCCAGTTGGTGGCCGGTCCCATCGTTCATTACGGGGAGATCATGCCTCAGTTTTACCAGCCCAGAAAATTTCCTGATTTCAATCACATTACAGTTGGATTGATCATTTTCATCCTTGGTTTGTTCAAAAAACTGATTGTGGCCGACTCATTGGCCGAAGTGGCGGATCCCATCTTTGCCCTGGTGGACCGTGGCGGACCGGATCCAGGCTTTCTGCTCTCCTGGACCGGAGCCTTGGCCTTTACATTTCAGCTTTACTTTGACTTCAGTGGTTATAGTGACATGGCCATCGGGCTGGCACTCTGCTTTTCAATTCGCCTGCCGCTCAATTTTTGGTCACCCTATAAAGCACGGAACATCATTGAATTCTGGAAATGCTGGCACGTGACCTTGTCGCGTTTTTTGCAGAATTATCTTTACATTCCCCTGGGCGGCAACCGGCATGGCCCATGGCGACGTTATCGCAATCTCATGCTGACCATGCTGTTGGGCGGCTTATGGCATGGTGCTGGCTGGAATTTTGTCTTTTGGGGATTTCTGCATGGCCTCTACTTGACAATCAATCATGGTTGGCGTCACTGGCGCGGGTCGCGGGTTGAATTTCGGTTCGGCGGGCATGTTTCCCGTCTACTCACCTTCCTGTGCGTGGTTGTGGCCTGGGTATTTTTCCGGGCCAAAACGTTCAGTGGTGCCAAAACGCTTCTGGGTGGCATGTTTTCCTGGCCGACGCTTTTTCCAGACAAGTTCAACGGCGTGGCCGCAGAAAATTTTTTACTGGCCATGGGGCAATCTTTTCCGGGTGGTGATCCAGGGCATCTGTGGTACCTGCCTGCCTTCATGGTGCTTCTCTATGGAATCACCCTCATGGCTCCCAATACCATGCAGATTTTGGGTTGGGAACGAACAGCATGGTCACTCGACACGACCCGGTTTCTGGAAATACCTCCTGTCAGGAACATGTTGACACCTGCACGGAAATTGATTTTGATGATCGTTTCCCTGCTGGTCGGTATGCAACTCTACAGGCCCCAGGTCTTTCTCTATTTTCAATTTTAGAGGCTGTCTAATAATTTGTTCATTTCAATAAAAACGAATGAAAAACTGGGATGGAGGTCCAGGAGGAAGGGCTGTGCCCTTCCTCTTGGCGGGGTTTGGGGCTTAAGCCCCAATAAAATCTTTCTTTCCATTTTTTTTTTGTAACTGTTCAGCCACTCCCGTTAAAAAACGTTTGAAAAACTGGGTTGGAGGTCTGTTCTGAATGTTTACGATGATTCCAAATAACAGCAATATTCTGTCTCGTTATTTTGTTATTTATTATTTTTCGGGAAAATGCCATGGATGATTTGAATAGACGTTACGCTCTTCTTTGGATAAAATATATTTATCTTGGCATCCTGGGAGGGTATTTGTTGGGAATACCTCTGCACTGGTTTGGTGTGGACATTTCCACCTTGTCGGGAATGCGTCACAATCAGAGTATTTATCATACAACAGAAAATCAATATGAATGGCTCATGGCACCCCGTCGGCAAGGGGGCTGGCGTCCCATACAAACCCCTGCCGCAGGCATGATCGAAGACCGACAGTACTATTTTGACATGGATGGAATTCGCACCAATCTGAAGAACAGTACCCTCTTTTTTTTGGGTCACAGCCGCTGCCAGTTTGGTTTTTCCAGGGATGCCCTGGAAACGTTTTTTGCTGCCCATGGCATCAAATTTCACTTTCTCTGTTTTGGTTTGGCAGGAATTCACTGGCCTATGGAAATACTGGAAAAACAGGGTATTCAGCCCGGAATGCTGGTGTTGAACGTGGATCAGGGTTTCTTTGATTGGGACCCCCACACAAAACTGGACCTCGACAAAACCCCGGACAAAATCGAATCCTGGTGGCTCTACCGCATTTCTCTCTGGCAGTTGGATTTTTTCGACTGGATCAACGACCGGTTTTACCGTCATCTTTGGTCGGGGAAAAGATTGGCTCCCACCGGTCTGGTGTATGCGTCGGAGAAAAACGGCATGTGGGACGCACGCGGCTTTAAAAGTCATGTACAACCCAAAAATGAAGCCGTTTCAGGAAAAGTATGTGGTCCCCTGCCAGAGTGGGAACGTCAGGCAATCCTCTCCTGGAAAACCCACATCAAGGAAGCCTTTGCCAAACCACCTGCCATCCTGTTGATCCAGGTCCCGGCACCCGACCATTGTACGGATCGTCTGGCTCGAATTGCCGCAATCTGGGGTCCGGAGGCGGATTATTTCCAGTTCACCGACTACGCACACCTGGCGGTGTTCGATGGCAGCCATTTGAATTCGGAAGGAAATAAATTATATACGTCAGGATTTATAAAATACTGTCAGCAAAATATTACAAACCAGACAAAATCCACCAACACGACAGGTTTTCAATCGAGCAGGGATTTGCTTTGCAGTTCACGCACCACTTCGGCTTGTCGTTGATAAACATACTGGGAAATAAACACCTCGGCATCCGTACCGGATTGAAATTTAAGTCCCAGGAGAGCGTGTTTTTTTCTGGTTCCCGGCTTGACGACCATGATCGTTCCCTGCAACCTCAAGGTTTGCATGTGTCGTGGGGTGATGGTGATTTCGACAGGGGTACCTGACCGATACGCGCCCTCCGGAACCAGAACTCCCATGCCACCCATGGAAATATCTTGAATATTGCCCGTAATTTTGACACCCGATAACGTCACCATGTCTGCCACGAGCGGTTCACTCTCCTTGGGACGGACCCGCACCTGAGCGCGTTCATCCATGCCCACGGTGGAATATTCCAGTTTATTGAATACAGCCTCATTTTTGGATCTTTGTATCGATACCAGAGAGGCCTTGATGGTTCCGGGCAACATTTCGTGTTTCAAATAGGTAAAACGATCCTCAACGATCACCGTTGCCTGATAGCGATGAACCCGCAATGAAACCTGATTGCGTTGCGCCGCAATCTGGAGGATGGAGGCTTCATAAGAGATGGGAACATCCTGATAAAGATTGAAACAGAGCAGACCGGAATTTTTTTTCTTGATTTCAAAAAGCGTATCCAGCAAGGACTCCTGGGCCAGATTTTTGGCGCGTTGTGCATCTGCTTCCCTGGCCGCTTTTTCTTCAGGCGTTTCTGAAGTCACGGAGAGGCGCTTTTGCCCGGTTGCCGTGGAAATATCTCCCAGACTGAGATCCAGGAAGCGCTGGAATTCACTGATTTGTCGGGTGCATTCTTCGTTTTGGTAGGCAACGACATCCTTCTTCATTTCAAGAAGTGTTTGTGCCAAGGCTTCCCGCTCAGTCAGCAGCTCCTGATAACACTTTTCCTCTTCTCCGGAAATGACAGGCAATCTTTTCATCTGCATGCCGGGATAAAAATGCCGATAATATAAATACCCGGCAGCATAGGAAAGCGAACTGGGGATGGATTTGTTTTTATCTCCCCGAACAGCGGCTTGATTTTTTAAAAAAATTTTTACAAACTGACCGACGTATTGTTGAAAAAAAGGTCGCAATCTTTGCAGAGCTTGTTGATCAAAGGTTGCTTCACTCATTGTTTTGTTTCTCCAAACAAACAATAAACGGTCATGATCAAAGATCCCATGCCCATGGCCGAAAGGATGATCATGGCTCCTCTACCCTTCATCTCCAGCCATTGCATCCATCCTACCATGAAGGCATCCTGTCATTTCAACGGGCGCAACAGGACTGAGGAACTCTTGCATAAAGTGAGCCTACTTGATTCAAATCTGACGAACGCACCACAACGGTCTGGTGCGGGTATTGACTGGTCACAAATCCAGACCATCCTTTTGGACATGGACGGTACCCTGCTGGATCGACATTTTGACGACGTTTTTTTCCTGCAAACCATTCCAGAAGCCTATGCTGCTTTGCATCATCTGGACCTGGATGTTTCCCGGCAGAGGGTCTTGATTGCCTATAAACAGGTGGAAGGCACACTGAATTGGTATGATCTGGACTATTGGTCCCGGCAATTGAACCTGGATGTTCCGGCGCTTCAACAGCAGGTAGCTCATTTGATCCAGACTCACCCTCATGTGACCAATTTTCTTCAGCAACTCCAGAAGCAGGGTCACCCCGTACACCTTGTTACCAATGCCCACCCTCAATCCCTGGCATTGAAATTATCCCGCACTCCCATAGGATTGTACCTGACCGGCATCGTGACCAGTCATGATTTTGGATATCCCAAAGAATACACGCAATTTTGGGATCTTTTGCAAAAAAAATTGGGATTTGATCCGGCCAGGACCCTGTTTGTGGATGATTCCGAGGCGATTTTGGAAAGAGCTGCCGCTTTTGGCATTGGCCACCTTGTACACATGGCACAGCCCAGTTCGGCCATTCCTCCGGCTTTTTCGCGCCGATTTTTTTCCATCGTTGGTTTTCACCAGATTCACGGCCATGAATGATACGGCCATGATCAACCTTTCGGCCATGGGTATGGACTCTTCGAATGATACGATCTTTTTTTCCCAACGGTTCAGGTCGTGTAACCTTGTGCATCGTTTTGGCTACGACTCGAAAAAGCCTGATCGTTTATTGTCTTTGGGAAGAGTGATTCTGGCGCTGACCTTGCCCTCCCTGCTGGGATGCAATGTTCCTGTATCTCATGAAAATCATTCTGTCAAGCAAATTTCATCCGCTTTTCAACAAGAAACAAATTTGCTGGCTCATTCCCGTATCGCTTTTGATAAAATCATTTCCGGTCAGACATCCACGTTGGATTTGCATCAGCTTGGCTTCGACCCAATTCGTTCAACCAATATTCAGGTACTCAATTGGCAGGAAGTGGTTGATCATTTTAACTATGATCTTAAACATCCGAAAAATCAAGAAATATTTGATCCTGGGATTCGCTACTGCATTCGCTCGCAAAAGCATTGTCAGGGTTACAAAATTACAATCAAGGAAGCGGATCATGTCGATGTAAAAACAACATTAAGTCCAGTCAAAACGCCTCCTGCGGCAATTATTTTAATTAAAAATGACTTGATTGTTTTTAAACAATGGAACGGTCAACCTGATGCTCAGATATCTAAACAACCTTCTTTTGAAATTAACGATAAAAGTAAACAAAAAAAATTGTCAGAGTCGTCTAAACAATCCATGATTGACACGAAAGAACAAAATAATCACAAAAATCCATCGGAATTTAATCCGAAATCCGCATCAAAAACAAATAAAAATAAACATGGCGTTTCGCCAGTCTCCATTCCGGCGCAAGCACTCACTGTCACGCCTAATCTGCAAAAAGAAATTTTAGATTGGAATTAGTCGTGGTGTAAATTATAAACTAATTGTGACCAGGAAAATTTCGGTAATAAAGGGATGGCTGGCGGGTAAAAATTTCCACTTCTGGAATAGAGTCCATAAATGGCCCAAAAATTGTCATTTTTTACAAATAAATCTAAATTTTGATTCTCAACCAAATTGTTCTCCTTGCTCCGGATAATTTTTTTGTATCGATGTATGGTTAAGGGGTTTTCATTATTGTCTAAAGCAATAAAATTGTTTAATGATCCTAAGTACATCCACCCTTTTCGAGTCAGGACCTCAGACGCAGCGTGACTGATTATGGCTTTGTCTAAAAAAGACCAGGGAAGATTTGATTTAAAAACGTACAAGCTCACGTGTCGTATCTTGAAGCCGTAGTATTCTAAAAATTTTTCAATAAATCGTGAGCGATCAAAGCAGCAACCGTTTTCTTCACTTTTTATAAAAAACTCCGGTTCCAAAACCAGTCTATTATCTGTTATGCATATATTATTGTAGCGATCCTGTAATGTTTTGCTAAGTTCGGTGATGCAATTTAATTCCATGTCAAATGTATCGTGTTGGTTGCAAACGTGACTCAGGCCAAGACTATCAAACGCAAGAATATCTCCATCTGTTATATTACTATCTACGTTCGTAATTTTAAAAATTATAAATACTGATATTGCAAGAAGTGCAATATTTAACAATTTATAGCTGATTGCTAACTTATAATATTGTGTGATGTTTATAAGCATATTTTGCTTTTTCAAAAAATAAAAAGCATTTTCTTCATTTTTATTTTTAACTATTTCTTTAGATACGCTCATGTTAACTTTTTACCTGTTCGTTGACGGTACAATAAATCGAATTTTATTGTTTGCCATTCAGTTACTGACTACAATAGGAGGATCCACCATGAAGATAACAATCTATCGAATTTTGTTAATAAAATCTATTTTAATTTTATCTATAGCTACATTAATTGCAAAGACCGAAACACCAATAAATATAGCGCTATGGTTTGTTCAAACATATCCAGACCTTTTTCGTTCACATTTTAATGTATGGAGAGAAAATAAAAAAATTTCAGACCAAATAATAGCTTTCATCCTTTCTCAAAAATTGGCGGGCGACTGGGTGACTCGCGAGTTGAACAGCATGGGCGACATGGAAAATAAATCCATGGAAGAACAGGCTTTGACAATCAAAAATAACCTTCAAAACAAAATACTCCATTTCAATGGAACGTATGAAACGCCTCTTTGGACATTCCAACGTCTTGTTGCAGGAAGCTCATTGTGTGATGGCTACAATCATCTCCATGGCTTGTTGCTCAATCAATTTCATCCACAGATAAGTCTGTTTGCTTTATGGGATCCGATTCAAAAGGAGTCTCCCCACACCCTCCTGAAAATCAACAATACACAAGTGTCAGTATATATCGATTTTTTTATGGAACCTCTGGTCACGACGGATGAAAGAGTGCATCGCAAGTCCTCCCTTGGAGCATCCCAGACCATTTTGCAAAGTCACTCTTCCTTTCCTCCGTCGTTTTATGCAAACGGCTTTGTCATGAAAACCATGGTACCCATGCTTTTCAATTTTGGTACCCTGCGTTTGTTCAAAACGGACCCGTCTTCCGGCAATTGGGACCCACCCAGGGATTCGTGGCTGGCCTACCTGCGTGGGCGTATTTTCCATTTGTACCACTTGGAAAAACCGGCCAAGCAACATTATCAGCAGGTTGTGAACAACCACTGCCAGGAAGCATTTTGTCAAACCGCTCGGCTTTTCCTGAACATTTTGTCGGAAAGGGACAGCCCCCCCAGGCGGGACGGAGAGTAACACCCCGGCAAGGTTCAGGGAAGAAATTTTCTCTTGTCATGGGTTCAGGAAGGGATTGTGTCGTCGTTCCCGGTTGATGGTGGTATGGGGGCCATGCCCTGGATAACAGGCAAGATTATCGGGAAGTACCAGGAGCCTTGTCTGGATGGAGCGGATCAGTTGATTATGGTTGCCACCGGGAAAATCGGTACGGCCGATAGAGCCGGCAAAGAGGGTATCGCCAACGGCCATGCCATTGGACCACCGCAAACAAACCCCGCCTGGGGAGTGCCCCGGTGTATGAATGACCTCCAGGGTCAGGCCGGGGAATTCCAGTTTGTCGCCATCGCCGATGGTCCGGTCAATGCGGGGAACCTGGCCAAATGGCATGCCCCAGAAAGCGGCATGGGAGGGGGCCTGTTCCACCAGTTCGCGTTCTTCCGCATGGATCCAGAATTCGCAGCCGGTGGCTTCCTGCAGGGCGGCCACGCCGCCGATGTGGTCGAAATGGGCGTGGGTATTGACGATATGGGTCAGTTTCAGTTGCAAGGCTTTCAATCTGGCCAGGAGTTTGTTGGCATCGCCACCCGGATCGATCAATATGGCCGTGCCGCTGTCACGAGATCCCAATATTTGGCAGTTGACAAGCAGAGGACCCGTTTCCACAATTTCATGAATCAGACTCATCAGGTTTGTTCTCCTTATGGATGAAAGGGGCCAGGGAGGCTTTGACCCCCTCCTGCATGACCACTCGATACCCTTCGTTGATCAAACGGTCACGTAATTCCTGCATGGAGGCCAGTGCCTCCTGCATTTCGTCAAAGGGTTTTTTGCGCAAGGTACCGGGAGATCCTGCGCGTCCCCATTCCCGAATCACATGCCAACGTCCCAGCAGATCCGGTTGAATCTGGATGGAGTAGAATGTGATCAGGCTTGTTGCCGGATTCAACCGCTGCAAATACACCTTCATGGGAACGATTTCTTTCGTGTCAAACCAGAGAGGCCGAAATGTGGACCATACCACGGACCGTTGTCAATCATATCCTGGGCCATGCCCAACGCACAGCCCCCTTGGAGTGTGTCGGCGTCCTGTCCGGAAACAATTGCCAGGTAACCGGGTGGCACCCTCTGCCCAACTTGTGCCGCGACCCGTACCATTTTTGGGCCGATCCGGAAAAAGAGGTACGCCTTTTTCGGGAACTGCGCACCGCCGGCCTTGAGGTCGTGGCCATCTATCACAGCCACCCTACCGGACCTCTCGACCCCTCTCCGACGGACATTGCCGAACATGCATATCCTCATGCCTTGTATTTGATCGTTTCCCTGGAAACCCGGGGCCGCATCGAGCTGGGCGGCTTTCTGATTCGGGACGGTCGTGCCGAACCCCAGGAACTTTGCATCCGTGAGGGGAGTTGATCCTGAAACATTGGCCATGCCTTCCCCAGGAACCCTGCTGCACTGAAAAATCACCACCCCTGTCCATTGGTCTGTGCCAAATCCGGAACCCTTGTTTTTCTGCACAAAGCACGGCTCCGGAAAATTTTCTGTACGGTCAAAATGGCAACAGCTTGTTCAGGGAAGAACCGAACTTTTTTTCAAGCTTGTTCAGTTTTTCCTGTACCTTCGGGTCCCGAAGCTTTTCTTCGAGTTTGTTGCCGATTTTTTCCACGGCCTTGGTGCGCATGGCCGACTCCAGCAATTTGGCCAATTCCACCTGAATTGTTGGCTGTCGCCAGGCTCCGGTAAAGCGCACCGGAACATCCAGACCTCGCAAGTCCGTGACGGTATGGTCAATGCCTTCCAATGCCGGCAGGAACTGTGCCTTGATGCCATAATCCATCTGTTGCCGCACCAGGTCAAACTGACCGGCACCCTGCATGGTGAGCAGTCCGGAAACGGCTTTCAAATCCGGGTTGTCCACCACGCCCTGGCGAATTGTTGCGGTGGCGGTCAGTTCTGAAAAAGGGGTTTTGCCCCGGTCGGCCTGCAAGGCGGTCACCGGACGACTTTTCAATGTGGCATAGGTGGTCAGAATGCGATGTTCCAGATCGACACCTTCCAAAGCGCCGTCGTGAACCGCCAGTTGCAGGGTTCCATTCAGGGTTTTGCGCCAGGTGTCTGCTGCACCAAGCCGGGTCTCGAACCGGGTTTGACCATCGACCCGACCACTGATGGGGTGCGGCATGTCGCCGTCCCGTGGCAACTGGGTCAGATCGATGCCTTTCCACTGTGCCCTGTTGACTTGCAACAGAGGTTCCTGACCCTGCATGTCGAATTGCAGGTTGGTTTCGAGGCTGCCACCGTAGAGATTGCCCCGCAACGGTTCGACCTTGACCAGACCCTGTCCGGTACGCACGGTCAAATCCGCTTTGGTGACGGTGACACTGCGTATCTTGAACTGTTCAGCCTGCACTTTTCCCTGCCAATCCCCTCGGATCATCCTGTCCAGCAGGGTGGGACCAGGGGTATCTGTTTGCACCAAGCCATTTCCGGGCATGGTCTCGTATTGTTCTTCGTCCGGATCGAGATCATCGCCAGGATCATCCATGATATCTTCATCATGCTCAAGATCGATTTTGCCTTGCATCCGGGTGGTTGGGTCGGGTACGGCAGCGGATGCGACAGACGCATTCCGAGTGGCGGATGCAGGCACCGCTTGAGTGGCGGACATTGGGGAGTGCCCTGCTTGATATCTGTCTGCATCCATTTGATCCAATTGCAGATCAAAACGTACCGCCGGTTTTTGAAAATGGTCAATCCGCAGGGTGCCGGTCAGATGGGTTGCATCCAGGCGTCCCTTGATTTCCGACAAGGCCAGATGATCCAGACCCAGTTGCAGCGTTGTTTTCAACTCTGCAACCTGCATCACTTTGGCATCCCGGAAAGCCAGCGTGGTACGGTCCAGCCGTTTCAGCAGCGTCTGGGGGGAAAACTCCACCAGGGTCAAAACCGATGTGAAGGACGGCGCATGCAATATTTTTTGACCTTCCAGGGTTCCCTGGATTTGCAGATGGTCCAGAAGCGTCATGCGCAGACCGGTCATGTGCAGAGTTTCTGCCACCCAATTCACGTTCAGATCGCCCGATAGTTTCAGATTGGCCCCGGCAGCCGGGGCCTCGCCTCCCTGGGCATCCACGTACAGATCGGTCTTGTCGGTCTGGATGGTTTTTTGTTTCAGGTCGGCCAGTATTTCGGTGTGCAGGGTGGCCTGAATGGTTTCCACTGTGGGCAGATCGTTGCCGGAAACCATCAGGTTGAGACGGGAATTTTTGATTTCGAGGGTTTTCCGGGTGTCATTCCAGAAAACCTGGCCGGTGATCCCGAGCGAGCCAGCCAACTCTGGATGTGCCAGACTCCACGACGTATCCAGGTAGCCGTTCACGGGTTGTCCGGCACGGAGTGGGCCACTTTCCAGGTTGAACTCTTCCAGGGCCAGGCTGTTGCCGGTGGCCTCATCCTGAAAACGCATGGCACCACTGCTGATTTTGATGCCATTGATGGTCAGGGATGAGAGGGCCAGCAAGGTTGCTCCGTTCTGTGGGGGCAAACCGGTGGTCGTGGTCGTGGTCGTGGTCGTCCCGGGTGCTACAGGCATGTTGCTGGTAAAAATCTCCTGCATGCCTGACCAGTTGCCGCGTCCGGCCCGGTCGCGGGCCAGATTGAAATACACCCCCTGAATGGCAATCCTGTCCACTTCCAGGTGGCGTTGCAACAACGGCAGAAGTTTGACCTTGACGACAATTTCTTCCATTTCGACCATCGGTTCCGGTCCAAACAACGGATCGTTGGCCAGGGTGGCGTTCGCAACCTTGAATCCGATCCAGGGATAAAAAGTCAGGGCAATATCGCCCTGTATCATCAACTGCCGACCGGTATTCTTTTCTACCCAGGCGGAAATCCGGCTTTTGATCTGGCCTGGAGAGATCGCCCTGTCGGCCCACAGGGCCACACCTCCGACCATGACACCTGATACAAGGAAAAAAATCAGTAGTTTCTTGACCTTCCCACCCATGTTGGCTCCTGCCGGGACATCATCCTGTCCATCTGCATCACACCTGTTGGTTCATGGCCGGTATGGCAAACCAGAAACGGCAACCATTGTCCCAGGCCGTCCACTCCCGAGAAATACCTCATTAAACCTGCCTGTTTCAACGGTAAATCACATATGGAACGAAATGTTTCCCGGAAAAAAATATTACGAAGAATGGATTTTCTTATAACATTAATAATCAAAACCCCGTCAGGATCCGGAATGAATGACTTTTAGTGGTGTATCTGTTTGGTGGCATCGTCTGCTTTTTTGTATATTTATTCAAGCATGACAGACACAACCAAAGGAACCAGTTTTGATTTGTTGCATTCCGGGTTGCCATTGCACGCATCTGCCAGCACTTTTTCGACTCTGTATGTCAGCTTGACAACTTTACCGATTGAGTTTTTGTCGGACTCGAAACGGTCACAAATTTCAAAAACAGCCATTTCCGTAAATGTTTTTCCGGTAGAATCTTTCATCTCCAGGTAACATGCAACATCACCAGAAATCGCAGATATCAGCATTCCAGAAGATTTCTTTGTTACACCACCAACCTCGACCATATCTGCCGCCAAAAGATTTTGGCTCATCAGGAAAAATGAACAAAAACCAAGCAGGACCTGCGTGACGTGTTTCATGAAAAGTTTCCTAATCCAGGATTATAATGGGCTATGGCATGTTCTCTTCCAGCAGCTCGGCCATGTGCATCTTTACCCCTTCATTAAAAGGATTTGACATGGAAGACTTTGTTGGGGCTCCGCCCCAAACCCCGCCAAGAGGAAGGGCACAGCCCTTCCTCCTGGACCTCCTTCCCAGTTTTTCAAACGTTTACTAAAAGAGGGGGGCTGAATAGTCACCATTTCAGAAGGATTCAAAATCGTCACCCGGAGTGGAAGCGGTCTTTTGGTGTGCAATCTGCCGGACCTCCTTCGGTTTGGGATTTTTTAGATTATTGGAGGCTTTGTTCGTGAAGACAGGTTTGGCGGAGGTCGTCGGTTTTGCCGACTTTTCCCGTGCGGCAGAGGCATGATTGACCTGCATGTCCAGATTAGGCAATTTAAAGGCGGCCAGGGCTTCCATCAGGGTTTCAGAAGAGTTGGAAAGTTCATCTGCCGTGGCGGACATTTCCTCGGCTGTACCGGCATTTTTCTGGATGACTTGATCGAGTTGTTGCAGGGCTTGGTTGATCTGACCGGTGCCCTGGTTTTGTTCGGCGCTGGCGGTGGCGATTTCCTGCACCAGATCGGCGGTTTTTTGGATATCCGGCACCAGTTTGGCGAGAACGGACCCGGCTTTTTCTGCCATGGCCACGGTGGACGACGAGAGTGTGGTGATTTCCCCGGCGGCGGCCTGGCTGCGTTCGGCCAGCTTGCGCACCTCGGCGGCGACCACGGCAAAGCCTTTGCCATGTTCACCCGCCCGGGCGGCCTCGATGGCGGCATTCAAGGCCAACAAATTGGTTTGCCGGGCAATTTCCTCGATGATTCCAATTTTGCCGGCAATTTCCTTCATGGCTGCCACGGCCTCGTTGACGGCCTGACCACTCTCTTCCGCCCCCTTGGCCGCCTGCCGGGATATTTTTTGCGTGGTCTGGGCATTTTCGGTGTTGTTGGAAATGTTGGCTGTCATCTGTTCCATGGCCGCAGAGGTCTCCTCCACGGAGGCTGCCTGCTCGGTGGCACCATGGGCCACCTCATTCGCTGCTGCGGAAATTTCGTGACTTCCCGACGCCACCCGTTTGGCGGTAACCGCGATTTCCATGAAAGATTGCGTCAATTTATCCAGAGCCACGTTGAAGGAACGCGCCATCATGCCAATCTCATCCCGACTGACGAACGTGCAGGGTGTGGTCAGATCGCCATTTCCCATACGCGAGGCAAAGGCCTCCAGCCGGCGTACCGGATTGGCAATGGCCCGCGTAATGCCGGTGGCAAACAGAATGCCAAACAAGAGGGCAACTCCACTGACGGACAAGGCTTTTCGGGAACTCTCCGTCACCATTTGACTGGTTTCCGTGACACTCTTGGCCATCAGGTCCGTGCCATCCTTTTGCAGATCTTCCACAATCGGCTCGATCTTATGGACGGCTTCCCGCATTTGGGCTACTATTTTGATGACGTTTTCTTTTTCCTGGACCAGAGCCAGGAAGGCCCGGTGATAATTTTCCAGCATGGCTTCAAGGCCCTTTTTGCCCTCTTCCGCAATCTCGGACTCCTTGATGTTATGGCGGATCGTCGTCAGGAGTTTGGCCACGCCCTCCACATATTTTTTGTCCCCCCGCATCAGAAAATCTTTTTCGTGGCGACGCATGAACAAATAGTCACGCCAGATATCCGTCACATAGTAATTCCGCATGATTTTCTCGGCGTCACGCGCCGTGCCGCTCATGGCCTTGTAAGAGTCGGTGTTGGGTTTTTCGGCCAGGGTTTCGTCCCGATAAAGCTGCACGGCCTGGATATACTTTTGCATGGCTTCCTGCAATTTCGATTTCAATTGGGCATCCAGAAGTGATCCCGCCAGATCCTCCTGAAACAGTTTGGCATTCTTTTGAAGTTTCGTAAAATATTGATCGTCCTTGCGCACAACAAAATCTTTTTCATTCCGCCGCATTTCCAGCAACCAGATCATCATCTTTGCAATATCGAAATTGTTCAGTGTTTTTTCCAATTCATGGGCAGACTTGCGGAATGCTCCCTGAAATCCTGTCTCCGGTGTCAAGCCCATTCTTTCATGACTCTTGAATACTTCCAAAAAAGCGGTCTGATATTCCCCTGCCGTTGTCCGAATCTTGCCTGCATCATCGGCAAGCATCTGGTTGTTCATCTCTTTGCCAATTCTGCTTACCTGTTCCGCCATTTTGTCGATGACCACAACGGCGTCTTTAACCTTTTCGACGTATTTTGGATCCAGACTCAACAAAAAGTCCTTTTCGCTCCGCCGTGCCTGGAGCATGGCGTTGCCTGTCTGGGTTGCATTGGATTTGATGACTTCCGCCTGGGCCAACATTTGCTCGTAGTTGCTTTGTGCCTTGGAAAGGGCTGTCTGATACTGGGCAATGATTCCCAAAACGAGCAGACCCACCAGACCAAAGCTGACCCCGATTTTGATCCAGACTTTTAAATTATTGAAACCAGATATGATTCCCATTGCACCCCCCCCCTTGTTTACACCATAACCAATCAATCCATATAAAAGGTCTACTACAGTTTAGCTTTAAAAATTGTTCCATACCAATAAAATAATTAGATTTATAAATTTATAAAAAAAATTAATCAATCTTCAACTGCTTTTGATCACGATTACTGGCCTCGGCACAGGCAGGGCATTAAACTCCCCTTCATCCCCAGGCTGTCCCAACCCCGATTCCCGGATCCGCATGTCCCCAGCCCTGCCTTGCTTTTCAGCCAATCAGGCCGACCGTTCCCGTTTCCTTTATCTGGCTGCTTTTCTGGTGCTTTTGACGGCCATCATACCGTTTTTTCAGGCTCGTGCCTTTGATTTCATTGCCATGGATGATCCTTCCTACGTTTATGAAAATCCTTTCGTGCGGGAGGGGATCACCTGGTCGGGGGTACGTTGGGCCTTGACCTCCACGCATTATGGCTGGCTGCCACTGACCCGTCTCTCTCTCATGTTGGATGTAACCCTGTTCGGCGTCAACCCGGGTGCCATCCATTTGTGCAATCTGTTTTTCCATGCCTGCAATGCCTTGTTGATTTTCTTGTTGTTGCAACGGGCCACGGGCAGCATATGGACCAGCGCCTTGACGGCCATTCTGTTTGCCGTGCATCCCTTGCGGGTGGAGTCTGTGGTCTGGATCAGTGAACGCAAGGATGTTCTTTTTGCCTTTTTTGTTCTGTTGGCCTTGTACTCCTATCAGGAGGCCCGCAATCGACGCGAATGGTACCGTCTTTTTCCCAGCCTCTGTTTGTTTCTGTTGGCTGGCATGGCCAAACCCATGGCCGTCACCCTGCCGATCATGCTCCTGTTGTGGGATTATTGGCCTTTGCAGCGGTTTCCTGGCGAATGGCGGCGCATGCTCCTGGAAAAAATTCCTTTCTTTCTGCTGGCCGGCCTGCTGGCTGGCATCACCGTGGCGATCGCCCACGACCTGGGCACGCTGCCCTCCACGAACCTGTTTCCGTTCCCGGATCGTCTGGCCAATGCGGTCATCTCCTACGGGGTCTATCTGCGCCAGACCTTCTGGCCGACCGACCTGGATTTTTTTTACCTGCATCCGCTGACCCGTTGGCAGGGCGGGCATTTGCTGTTGTCCGGCATGCTCCTGGGTTTGATCACTTTTTACGCCGTGCGTCATCGCCGTCAGGCACCCCATCTCCTGTTTGGCTGGTTGTGGTTTCTGGGCACCCTGTTGCCCGTCATTGGTCTTTTGCAGGGAGGTGCCCTGGTCCGGGCCGATCGTTTTACCTACATGCCCCACCTGGGACTGGGCGTGGCCATCACCTGGGAGATGCGGCGGCTGTTTTGGCAACAGGAAAAAAAATTGGGAATAAAGATTTTATTGGGGCTCCGCCCCAAACCCCGCCAGGAGGAAGGGCACAGCCCTTCCTCCTGGACCTCCATCCCAGTTTTTCATTTGTTTTCCAAAACATGGTTATTTAAAGTGATCTTATTGGTTTTTATCCTTTTATTTATGGCTCTTCTTATCCACCTCACCTGGCTCCAGGCCGGACACTGGCGCAACACCGCAACCCTGACCACTCACAGTCTGGCCATTTCCGGCCCCAATTACATCAATCTGCGCATTCAGGGCTTGGCGTATGCGAATCAAAATGACTGGGAAAAAGCCCTGGATCGGTTGCAACAATCCCTGCAACGTTCACCCCATGATCTGGTCAGTCAGAGAGCCGTTGCCAACGCCCTGATCCATGTGCAGCGATATGCAGAAGCCTTGGATCTGCTGCAAAAAATCATATCCGAGACGCCACCTCACCATAAAAACCACATGTTGGCCGGCGTGGCCCTGCTGCAACTGGACCGCACGGCAGAGGCCCTGCACCATTTTGAACAGGCTTTTCCCCTGCACCCCAACCCCGAACAACTCATGGATCAGGTCGGTGTCAATCTGGCCCGCAAAGGTCAAATCCGGAAGGCAATCGACTATTTTCGGCGCGCCCAGGCTCTCCAGCCCGACTCCTTTGCCTTGAACATGCATCTGGGAATGGCACTGGAGGAGGATCCATCCGCTGCCCTGCCTTTTTTGCAGAGAGCCGGACGTTTGCAACCCAACCACCTGTTGGCGCTCTATCATCTGGGAAAAACCCTCAATCGCCTGAAGGATCACACCCAGGCCGCAGCCATTCTGCAGCAGGCCATGACCCTCCAGCCCCGCGATCCTGATATTCTTTTTGAAATGGCCTATGCCCTTGCCAAGCTGGGAGAGCGGCAGGCAGCCATCGGTCACCTGGAAAATCTTCTGCACATGCAGCCGGAGCATCTCCCTGCCCGACAACTTTTGGAAGTGGTCAGGAAAATCACCCCATGAACAAGCCAACCGATATCCGGGTCCGCATCGACAAATGGTTGTGGGCGGCACGTTTTTTCAAGACCAGGACTCTGGCCGCCGAAGCGGTAACCGGGGGTCTGGTCCATCTGAACGATGCCCGCACCAAGGCCGGGCACGAGATCAAGGTGGGCGACATGCTCACCATTCACAAGGGAGCGGATGAATTTGTTGTTGAAGTGCGGCAGCTTGCGATCCAACGCCGCCCGGCTCCGGAGGCGGTCCGGCTTTACGAGGAACTGCCGGAAAGCCGCCAGGCACGCGAGGCCCGGACCGAACAACGCCGCATGTCCAGTTCCCTGCAACCGATTCCAGGCGGGCGTCCCACCAAGAAAAACCGTCGCAACATGATCCGGACCCTGGCGGATTGAACGGTATATTCGCCTACTGCGCCAGCGGCGTGGCACGCAGGATGGCTTTCTGATCGGCGGTCAGGACGGTCTGGTCGATGGTGGTGGAAGCAAGCCAGAACATCAGGTTGGCTCCATCGAAATTGCGGCATTCGTTGGGCGTCAGGGATCCGTCGTTGTTCGTATCCTGGGTCACCGTGCATTCCGGGGTATCGGCCAAAGGATCATGGGTCAGACCATCGGATTCCGTGGTGTGATAAAGCCCCAGAAAATGTCCGGCCTCATGGATGGCCGTATCGCCCATGATGGACGTGTTGACCTGTCCCCCGATCTCATGGGCACTGATGTTGATGAGGACGCCATTGTGGCTGCCGGCAATACCCAGTGAACCGGGAATACCCGCCGCCATGCCCAGGGTGCTGCCGCCGGTGCCCCGCAAATCTTCCACAAAGAAAAGATTGACGACATTGGATGCACCATTGCTCACCATGGCCTTGGTGGTGGAGTTGGTGAAATCCGCACTCACCGTGGCATACTGACTGCCGGAAATACGGGCAACGGAGTTGACACTGACGTTGATGGAATTTTTGGCCGCCACGGTGACGAAGCGGGACATGGCCGCTTCAACGACCGTGGGATTGTATTGGGTACCGGTCATGTAAGGCTGAACGGTCCATTTGGTCGCAGCCGGCGGCGTACCGGAACGGACAGATGATTTCACCGTGAAGCTGGTCAGGTTGCTGCTCCGGCTCTGTAGACGATAACGCCAGGTTCCGGAAGTGGCCGCCAATTGGGGTTTGTAGGGAAGCATCACGTTGCAGTAGGTCTCCCCGGGTGGACAGCCACTGAGTGTTACATCGACCGGGGTTCCCTGCGGATTGGTCATGGAGTTGAAGGTCAGTCGCGATCCTACATCCGTGCCAGTCAGGTGTATGACGAAGGAGACCACATCCGCCGGCATGGAAAAGGTGGTCTCCTCGCTGACCAGAAACCCACCCTGAGAAATGAACCGATACGTGCTTTGATCGCCCAGAGTGGTGACCGACAGCGTGGTCCCGGAAGCCGTTCCCGCAGCCGCAGGTGCCGCACTGGTCGTGCTGCCGCTGGTCGTGCTGCCACTGGCCGTACTGCTTGCTGCGGATCCGGTGCTGCCTCCACCGTTGCCGTCTCCACCTCCGCTACAGGCAGCAACGACCAGGGCAATCCAGAGGGCTGGAAGGATGGCAGACAACTTTTTATAATCAAATATTTGGTATGTATTATGCATATATCCAAACGCCGATTGAGTTGAATTCTGGCACGGTCCCTGCGGTAGAATGGTTTTGCCACATGTATCCCACCGATAACAAGGTCGAAAAATCGACAGATGGATTTTGGCATGGGTGAAAAACCGGATTATCTGATCGTCGGAGGCGGGGTCATCGGCTTGAACATGGCCCTGGAAGCCAAACGACGCCATCCGGAACGCCGGGTGGTGGTGCTGGAGAAGGAGCGTGACTGTGGCCTCCATGCCAGTGGCCGCAACAGCGGTGTCCTGCATGCCGGTTTCTACTATACGGCCGATTCGCTGAAAGCCCGCTTTTGTCGGGAAGGCAATGACCTGATGACCCGTTATTGTCAGGAACGGGGCCTGCGCATCAACCCGTGCGGCAAATTGGTGGTGGCCCGGCAAGAGGCGGATTTGCCGGTCATGGCCGAGCTGCTGCGGCGCGGGGCAGCCAATGGCGTCGAACTGGAAAGCTGGTCTGCCAAACGGGCACAGGTTCTGGAGCCACGGGTACGAACGCTCGACAAGGCCATCTATTCGCCCACCACGGCCTCGGTGGATCCCAAAGAGGTGATGCGGGCATTGGCCGAAGATGCCGTTGCCCTGGGCGTCGAAATCCGAACGGATACTGCGTTGCTCAAGTGGAGAGATGGTGTCGCGCAGACCACACGGGGTGACATCGGGGCCGGATATTTGATCAATGCCGCCGGTCTCTATGCCGATCGGATTGCCCACGGGTGCGAGTTTGGTTTGCAGACCGCCATTCTGCCGTTCAAGGGACTGTATCTGTACAGTGATGAACCGGTTGGGGCCTTTCGGACCCATATTTATCCGGTTCCGGACCTGGCCAATCCCTTTCTGGGAGTCCACTACACCCTGACGGTGGATGGACGGGCCAAGGTTGGTCCCACGGCTGTCCCGGCCTTCTGGCGGGAACACTATGCCGGGTTGTCCGGGTTTCGCCGGGACGAGTTCCTGGAAATCATCCAGCGGGAGATTGGGTTGTTTTTGCGCAATGATTTTGGCTTTCGCAATCTTGCCTGGCGGGAGATGCAGAAATATCGCCGCCGGGAAATGGTCCGCCAGGCCGGTGCCCTGGCCACGGGTGTCGAAGATCGGCACTATCGACGCTGGGGACCACCAGGCGTGCGGGCGCAGCTTGTCGATCTGTTCCATCGCCGTCTGGAAACCGATTTTCGCTATGAAGGGGATCGACAGTCGTTTCATGTCTTGAACGCGGTGTCGCCAGGATTTACCTGTGCCATGCCGTTTGGACGTTATCTGTTTGATCGGATCGATGCCTTGTTGGGCTGAAGGAATGGAATCATGACCATGCACAAGCGGCTGGGATTCATCTTGGGGAGTGTGTTGTTGCTGACGGGATTGCAGAGCGCGGCATCCGTGCATCGCAAGGGGTGCGAGGATCCCCTGGAAGGGGTGCGGGTCTGCTGGGAAGCCACCGGGGAAGCCGGCAGCGGGGTGGCTCCCTTTCCGGAAGTCCATCTCATGGCTCTGGCCCAGGATCGCGCCGGGGAAAAGGAGATCCTGACCCAGCAAACCCGCCGGGTGTTCGAACAGTTGCTGCCGGGAAACCTGGCGGAACGCTTGATCCTGGAGTGGGATTCGGCCCTCTATCTGGATCAGGTCTTGCAGCAGATTCAACAGAAAGATTGGCCGGTGGTGTTGTGGATCGCCCCGCGCACCCTGCGCAATTCCAGTGCCGCCACCCCGGGCGTGGTGGATTGGGATGTCCATTTGATCGAGGGTAAAAAAGGGAAATTGATTCGCACCATGCGGGTGCGGGTGGAGTCGCATCCCAAAATCAAGAAAGCCTCCCGGGAAAATGGTTTGACCATGGGGGGGGCGCTCCTGCTGACCGGCAAGCTCATCTCCAATCCGCTCGAATCCGGGGTGGCCGTGGCCACGGCCATGGACCTGGCCCGGGAATCCCCTCCCGAAGCCGGACAATCCCTGGAATTGATGATGCAGTTGGCGGCCCGGCAGGTCATGTTCCTGTTCCAATATCCCATGGAAGAGTTGTTGCCTCCGCCGGAAAAGAAGACCCTGTTGCAGACCCTCAATCCGTTTGACGAGAGCCGACCGGCAGCGGGTTTACCACCGGCAGCCGGTGTGGTCCCAGAGCCAAAAGGGTGGAATGAACGTTTGTTCAAATAAAAAAAATGGAAGAGGTGTCTATTCAGAACCCTTGCAAAAAAAGGGTTTGATATAAAAGACTTTGTTGGGGCTTCGCCCCAAACCCCGCCAGGGGGAAGGGCGCAGCCCTTCCCCCTGGACCCCCATCCCAGTTTTTCAAACGTTTAGAATGGGGAGGCTGGGTGATTACAGGGAGAAAAGGAAACAGGTATGTTCAAGAAAATCAACGATCCGGTGTGGGCGTTCGATGCTGAATGGGTTCCCGATCCGCATGCCGGGCGTCTGCTGTATGGTGTGGCGGAGAGTGCCACGGATCGGGAAGTGATGCAGGAGATGTGGAAACAGGGAGGGGCCACCCCGGAAGATCCGACCCCTTACCTGAAAACAGTCCTGTGTCGGGTGGTTTCCATTGCCATGGTGATCCGCAAGGAACAGCGGGGCAATGTGGGATTGTGGTTGCACTCCCTGCCCCAGGAGCCAGCCGGAGCGGGCAAGGAGACCAGGGAACGCGAAATTGTGGAAAAATTTTTGCACTCCCTGGGCAAAAACAAGCCCATGCTGGTGGGGTACAACTCCCTGGCCGCCGATCTGCGCATCCTGGTGCAACGCGGCATGATCCTGGGTGTCCAGGCCAAAGAGTTTTGTCACCGTCCCAACAAACCCTGGGAAGGGGTCGATTATCTGGCCAAGGGGAGCGACTGGAATGTGGACTTGAAAGATGTCGTCACCCCGGGTTGGGGACATGGCAGCCCCTCCCTGCATGAAATCGCCACCTTGTGCGGCATTCCCGGCAAAATGGAAATCTCCGGCGAGCAGGTGCCGGAGTTGTGGTTGAACGGGCAACTGGAGCGCATCGTGGCCTACAATGAATTCGATGCCCTGACGACCTATTTATTGTGGTTGCGTGCCCTGTTTTTTTCCGGCCACCTCGATGCGGCCCGTTATGAAGCCGAACAGGCCCTCGTGCGAACCCTCCTGGAAAAAGAGACGGCCAACCGGCCTCATCTTGCCGACTATCAGCGCGAGTGGGATCGGTTGCGGCAGGCTCATGGTTGAAAAATCAATTGTCTTGCCGAATTTTTCCCATGTGGTCGCAACTGATCCATGGGTATCGTGGAATGTTTCACGGCCCGACATGTTCATTGATGATTCCTTGGCATGCCTTGGTTTTGTTGGGGCAGATCCGGGATTTTACTGAAGGAATGCGCAAGTCATCGTTTTTGTTTTTTGGCTTGCGCCATGGCTTGGGCCTGGGCCAAGGCCATGGCCAGGGCACCCTGACCTTTTTCTTCTTGTTTGACTTCCGGTTTGCGGGGGGGGGGAGATTTGCCTTCCGGTCTGCGGGGCAGGGTGGTGCCCGGGGAGGTACTTGCAGGGGAAGTTCTGGTGGGTTGCGGTGTTTTATCGTCGAGAATCATGCTGAGGGCGATGCGGCGGCGTGGTATGTCCACCTCCTGAACACGCACCTTGATCACATCCCCGGCTTTGACGATGGCATGCGGATCTTTGACAAAGCTGCGGGCCATGGCGGATATGTGGACCAGACCATCCTGATGCACGCCGACATCGACGAAGGCACCAAAATTGGTCACATTGGTGACCGTCCCTTCCAAAAGCATGCCGGGTTGCAGATCGGTCAGACTCTCCACGCCCTCACGAAATGTGGCGGTACGAAACTCCGGGCGGGGGTCACGGCCCGGTTTTTCCAGTTCGCCCAGAATATCGCGCACCGTCGGTTCACCAAAACGACCATGCACAAATATCTTGGGATCGAGGGTTTGCAACACCTGATGGTTACCAATCAACTGGGGCAGGGCCAGGCCGGTTTTTTTCAGGATTTGTGCCACGACCGGGTAGGATTCGGGGTGGACGGCGGAGTTGTCCAGGGGGGTATCGCCATTGTGGATGCGCAAAAATCCGGCGGCCTGCTCGAACGCCTTGGGTCCGAAGCGGGGAACTTCCTGCAATTCCATGCGGTTGCGAAATGGTCCGGCGGCGTTGCGCCGGGTGACAATGTTGCGGGCCAGGGTCCGGTTCAGGCCCGAGACCCGTTCCAGCAGGGGAATCGACGCAGTATTCACATCCACGCCGACCGCATTGACGGCATCTTCCACCACACCATTCAGGGAGGTTGCCAGTTGGCGGGGATCCACATCGTGTTGATACTGACCCACACCAATGGCTTTGGGATCGATCTTGACAAGTTCGGCCAGGGGATCCTGCAAACGGCGGGCGATGGAGACCGCTCCCCGCAGGGTCACGTCCAACTCCGGCAACTCCTGGGAGGCGTACTCCGAGGCGGAATAGACCGAGGCCCCGGCCTCGCTGACCACCACGCCGGTCAGGGCCAGTTCCGGATGGGATTTTTGCAACTCCGTCACCAAACGGGTTGTTTCCCGTGATGCGGTGCCATTGCCGGTCCCAATCAATCGCACCTGATGCCGTCGGGATAATTCTGCCAATTGTTTCAGGGACTCCTGCCAGCGATTGTGGGGTGGATGGGGATGAATGGTCGTGGTAGCCACCACCTTGCCGGTGCCATCCACCACGGCCACCTTGACGCCGGTACGCAGGCCGGGATCCAGACCCAGAACCGGGACACTGCCCGCCGGGGCGGCCAGCAACAAATCGCGCAGATTGCGGGCAAATACCTGAATGGCTTCGGCGTGGGCCATGTCGGTCAGGCGTTGCACAAGGCTGGTATCGATATGGGGGCGGAGCTTTTTGCGCCAGCTTTGGCGCACGGTTTCCGCCAGCCAGGCATCGGCGGGTCGTTTTTGTTGCTGGATCCGGAAATGGCGGGCCACAATTTCTTCACAATGACCATAGGTTGCACCGGTTCGTTGGGCATCCTGTTCCAGTTCGAGGCTCAGACGCAACATGCCTTCTGCCACGCCCCGCAGGACTGCCAGGATGCGATGTGGCGGAATGGTCGTCAAGCGTTCCGAGTAGGCAAAATAGTCAGAAAATTTGGCCCCTTCGGTCTCTTTTCCCTTGGCGACCCGGGAGACCAGCTCTCCCTCGTTCCAGACGGTTTCCCGCAAGCGCCCGACCAGATCGGGATCTTCTCCCAGGTGGTCGATCAGAATATGTTGTGCCCCATCGAGTGCCGCTGCCGGATCGGCGACCCCCAATTCGGGGTTGACATAGGGGATCGCAGCGGTTTCCGGATCGGTTTCCGGATGGTGCAGGAGCTGCATGGCCAGGGGTTCCAGACCGGCCTCCCGGGCCACGCCGGCCTTGGTGCGGCGTTTGGGGCGAAAGGGAAGATAGAGGTCTTCCATGCGGGTTTGGGTATCGGCAGCCAGAATGGCCTGTTTCAGCTCGGGGGTCAGCTTGTCCATTTCCAGCAGGCTTTTCAGAATGGCTTCCCGTCGCTGGTCCATGTCGCGCAGGTATTCCAATCGTTCCTGAATCTGCCGCAGGTGGGTATCGGTCAGGCCGGCGGTGACTTCTTTGCGATAACGGGCAATGAACGGTACCGTGCTGCCTGCATCCAGCAGTTCAATGGCTGCTGTGACCTGGGATTCGGCGACGCCGACCGTTTCTGCAATCCGCTGGGCAATCGTTTTCATGGGGCATCCTGCCGCTGGAGGTTGTTCAAAAAAGAAAAAAAACAAACTGAAAAAAAAGAGGGGGTCTGGGGGATTCATCCCCCAGTGGGGTCTGGGGCGAAGCCCCAGTGGGGTTTGGGGCGAAGCCCCAGTGGGGTTTGGGGCGAAGCCCCAGTGGGGTTTGGGGCGAA
>JADGCO010000050.1:30912-30991 GCA_015228935.1 Magnetococcales bacterium
GCCCCAGTGGGGTCAGAGGCTGTTCATTAACCCTCGGATAAAAAAAATTGGAAAGAAAGATTTTATTGGGGCTCCGCCC
>JADGCO010000051.1 GCA_015228935.1 Magnetococcales bacterium
ATGAACCAGTCATACGATAACTGCATGTGATCCAGCAGTCAGTCAGACCACACCGGGTTGAAACGGAAGCGCGGAATGACGCTCCCACTCGTGTTGCCTTCCATAAGGTCAAGTTTGTCGCCACCCGGATTGATAACGTTTTCGCGGTTCGGCGTTAGTTCCGGGCCTTCAATCATATCTGGGCCTTGATCGTCCTTTTGGCCACCCTGTGTCCGAGCCTGAACCAGAACATGCGAATAATATTGAAAATGTAAATTAATTTCAGAATCATCCCAATTTGCCTGACCATGCTGGCCGAAAGGATGATCAAGACTGTATTAAGGATGGCAGTGTGGCATGGCCCAATGGAGCAGACTTGTGCCCGGATATGCTCATCTGGGGAGGTCTGCCTCCCAGCGAACCGAATATTTTCCCCAAGAAAATCTGCACCCCTTCCCTTTCCCTGGAGTGTTCGATATGAAATCGATACACTGGTTTCAGAGACCTTGTAAATAAAATTGGAAGAAATTTTCATTGGGGCGTTGCCCCAAACCCCACCAGGGGGAAGGGCGCAGCCCTTCCCCCTGGACCCCCATCCCAGTTTTTCATTTAATTTTTTTTGGGATCAAAAGCCATGCTGGCACGAGCCGGAACCATTGCCCTGGAAGGAATCACCGCCCGTCGCGTGGAAGTGGAAGTGGACCTGAGCCGAGGCAACGTACCTTGCCTGAATCTGGTTGGACTGCCCGACGGAACCATGCGCGAAGCCAAGGAACGGCTGCGTGCCGCCCTGGGAAATTCCGGATTTCAAATACCGGCAGTGCGCATCACCATCAATCTGGCCCCGGCTGATCTACCCAAGGAGGGCAGCGGTTACGATCTGCCCATGGCCGTGGGATTGTTGGCCGCCATGGGAGTGATTCCCGTCGAGAGTACGGAAAGCCGCATTTTTTTGGGCGAACTCTCCCTGGATGGACGCTTGTATCCTGTCCCCGGATCCTTGCCGACCGCCCTGTTTGCCCGCCAGGAAGGCATCACGGAGTTGATTGTCCCGGAGGCCAATGGAGCCGAGGCGGCATTGGTTCCCGGCGTGCGGGTCATTGGCGTGGCCACTCTGGCCCAATTGGTCATGCATTTGCGGGGATCACACCCTTTGCCTTCCCTGCCGACCACCGATTGGCATGCCTGGCTGGGACGCACCGATCCGGGAATGCGGGAAATTGCCGAGGTCAAAGGCCAGGAGTTTGCCAAACGTGCCCTGGAAGTGGCTGCCGTTGGGGGACACAATCTGGTGATGAGTGGGCCACCCGGATCCGGTAAAACCTTGTTGGCCCGCTGTATTGCCGGGCTGTTGCCACCCTTGACCCTCGACGAAGCCCTGGAGGTGACCGCCATCTGGTCCGTGGCCGGACGCCTGACCCAGGCTGCCCCTTTGGTGGGAACCCGGCCTTTTCGTGCCCCACACCATACGGCATCGGCCATCTCCCTGGTCGGGGGTGGCAATTCACCCCGTCCCGGCGAAGTGAGCCTGGCCCACAATGGGGTGTTGTTTCTCGATGAATTGACAGAATTTGGTCGCACCACCCTGGAGGTGTTGCGTGAACCCCTGGAAGCCGGCATGGTCACCATTTCACGTGCCCTGCGCAGCGCCAATTTTCCTGCTGTTTTTCAATTGATTGCCGCCTTCAACCCCTGTCCATGCGGCCATCTGGGCGATCCCTTTCACGACTGCACCTGCTCCTCCAGTCAAATCGCCCGCTACCGCGCCCGTCTCTCCGGTCCGCTCATGGATCGCATCGATATTCACATTCAGGTACCGCCGGTTCCGTTCGACAAACTCATGCATCTTCCCGGCGGCGACAACTCAGCCACCGTGCGCCAACGAGTCATCGCCGCCCGCAACCGCCAATATCAGCGCAATGGTCCCGGTCGTCTCAACGCCTCTTTGCAGGGGTTGGAGCTGGAACGGCACGTCGCCCTGGATGATGCCGGTGCCAATCTGCTGCGGCAGGCCGCCAAACGTCTGGGATTTTCCGCCCGTGGCTTTCATCGCATCCTGCGCGTGGCCCGCAGCATCGCCGACCTGGACCAGGCCGAGCGCGTGGATGTCGGTCACCTGGGTGAAGCCATTCAGTTTCGTCTGGAAAGCACCATCAATCCGTCGGGAACTTGAAAAAAATCGCCTGAAAACTGGTGGCGAAATCTCTTTACAATTTGTTCCGTTCCTATGGCACCGTATATGGTATCGTTATTCGCATGAGTAGACACGAGAAACTGCTTCTCCGCATGCGGAATAATCCCAACGATTGGCAAATCGAAACCCTGAAAGAGTTGGCTTCCTGTTTATATTCGGGCTTTTCTGGCACTTTCAGGAGATTAACAGATGGCCGATATCACGGACTATCGTTTTGAAATCTGCCCGCTTACAGAAGAGGATGGCAGCGGATACCTGATCACTTTTCCTGATTTTCCGGGTTGCATGTCTGATGGCGAAACGCCCCAGGAAGCCATCGCGAATGGCATGGACGCCCTGAAAGTATTCATTGCCACCAGAAAGGAATTCGGGGATCCGATTCCTGAACCCAAAGACAACACCTTCTCTGGACGGTTTATGACCAGGGTTCCGAAAAACCTCCACGCACGCTTGGCGATCCGTGCCAAACATGAAGGTGTCAGCATGAACTCCCTGGTGGCCACCATCCTGGCAGAAGGTATCAGCCGGTAATGAGGCACCATCCCCGGTAATGGGGTACCAACCGAGTATCAATGCTTTCTGCCAGCCTTATTTGCGTTGTGCTTTTTCCGATAAATGTTCTGGCTGGCCCTGTTTTGTTCATGTCGCAGTTTATTGCGTTCGGCTTTGGTCAATTTGCCGTCTTCCTTCATCCGCGCCTCGTCTTGTTTGATTTTGGCCTGCTGGGCTTCAAGCTTGCTGGTTTCCTGTGGCGTCAATTGCCCGCTTTTGACTCCCTGGTCAATGCGTTGATCCTGATTTTGCATCCGCTTTTGCACGACCGGATCGGCAGTCGATTCCGCCAGGGCGGCCCCGAACGGCAAGAAGATCATGACGGATGCAACCACTGCTTGGATTGTCTGATTCATTGATGGTCTCCCGTGCATGCAGATAGAAAACTCGAATGCACTCAAACGCCTTGCAATCGAGATACACACCCCCGGTATCGTGACATCCGCAGATGTCGCGTGAATATTGGGCAATCTGCCCTATCCAAGCAAGGTCTTCAAAGCAGGCAACACAGTTGCGGCCACGACCAGGGCCAACATCCATTTGACCAGAACCAACTGTCCAATCAAGCGAGCTTCGGTCTCATGCAAGTCACCTTTGAGTTCCAAAACCCGCCTGTCAAGATGGGTTTGGGTGACGAGATTTTCTCGCGTAGCCTTGGATAAAATCCGCACCTGGGCAACAGCCTGCTGTTCAGGCACTCCGGCAGCTTTCAATTCCTCAACGAATTCGATGGTATCAAACGTTATGGTGGACATGATACTCTCCAGGTTCTTGGTCCAACCTTATCGCCGCCAATTTACCATAATCATCCCAATGAATGTATCAGAAATCTTGTTCACAAGAACTCAACAAAATTTTCTGAAAATATTTTACCATAACTCATATTATAATCTCAATTCATAACGAGATTTATCAATTTTCATTACAGCATCACAAAAACTACTATATGATTGTTTGAATAAAACAACTCTACCTAACATAATTATCCCAAGTTTAAACATTCCATCATACCTAAAATATCCTATTTTATCCATACTATTGTAAAATAGTGACAAATGTAATGTTAATTCATTCCTAACATATAACGCAAACGACAAAAATAAACTAAAAATCGATATTAATGCGAAAAACACAATAATAAACATTATATTTATTATTAAACTACCAACCATTCCATGTAATTCAATTCTTCTCTCAAATAAAACAATGAATTCAATTACGGCAAGAATTACTAATGCAGCTATTGACATAACTGCTAAATAGTTACTAAATAAAAATTTATAATTTGGTGGCTTAATATTAATTAGATTCGCAATTAAATAAAAATCTGGTATCTTAATATTTTCATAGTTTGCAATAGCATTCGTAACAAGGCAGGTATAAATATTTTTTTTAATAAATAAATCATCAAACCATAGTTCCTGTTTCTTTCTCTCTACCATTAACTTGTCCAACCAAGGCCAAACATCCTTCGTTGAGCGTAATTTTTTGGCCAAATTAGAATATCTCATACCAGATTCTATTAAAAAAATACGCCATTCAGGATGTTTTTCCCCTTCCCTCTCCACCAAGGAAATGACCTCGTCTTGCAATGGTTGCTGATCCATGGCCTTCAACAAAATATGGGAATAGCTGGTCAAAGGGGAAAGTCCAAGGGAATTCAGCATACTGAAGAGGGCAAATCCATCTTCTCGTGCCAGGGCAGAGAGTGCATCATCTCCCCAGGTACGCACAATTTCTTCAGATTTACCCACTGCAAACAATTCCTCACCGGCATGTGATCCGGCATTGCGGGCATCCTGGAAAACGGTAATGGCCAGCCGCAACAGATCCATCCAACGGGGCGAACCAATTTGATGGGTTTGTGGTGGATTCAATATCTGGTCTCGAATATTGGAGCTGAATTGCTGCCAACAAGCATGTTCGTATCGTTTGGTTTCCAGCAAAACCCGCCCCTGTACGTCCAGATCAGCCAGAGAAAGAACGTCATCCAACACCCGGCTCACATTCTTGTGGGGCAACAAACCCGCCGCAAAGGGCAACACCTCGTTGAGTCGTGTTGCCAATGAGTGTGTTGCGGAATTCCGAAAATCACGATGCTTGTCCATCAATACATGCCACCCATCCTCAATCACCTCCGCCGCATGCGCCGCAGCCAAATATTCGCCAAAGGTCAGATGAATAAAACGCCAACTCTCACCTGGACGTTCCTCGGATATCAAACCGGTTTCTTTGGCTATTTCACGCAGATATTCTTCAGGAGACACATCCTTCAACCCGCTTTCCTGGAGGATGCGTGTACAGGTGTTCAGCATGTTTTGCCAGTTCAACGTGTTGGTCGGTTCTGACGGATTGAGCATATGCTCAAATGCCATGGCACCCAGCAATCGCTTGCGTCGCTCATGTTCAGCCTGCCGTCCAGGTTGGGAAATACCCTGTCTGGAACGCCGTTTGCTGAGCAGCTCATCCAGCACGGTTTTATAGAAAGCGGTCCGCGATTCCGGGACCGCCGCACCTTGAGATACCTCGTCTTCTGCCACATACATGGACAATACCAGAGGGTTGCGACACATTTCCCGCAAGGTAGGCAATCTGTTCAGATTGTCATGAATGCGGCGGATGTGAACAGGGCGTTCCTCTTTTTTCTGGAATGGCCAACGAGAAAGAAATGTATAGATGTCCTCGGGAGAAAAGGGTTGAATGGCCATCACCACCGGCAGGGAATTTTCAAAATCCCGTGAAATCTGTTGATGAAACTGACTGCGCATGGTCAGAATCAACACATTGTTTTCGCCTTGGTTATCCAACAAACGACACAATCCATGAATAGCCTGACTGATGCGAGTATAACGATCAGAGGAGACCTCATCCAATCCATCCAACAAAACCAGAACCCCGTTGGTGTTTGATGCAATATCAAAACAGTCGGCAGCACCATAAACCTTGGCTTCAGAAATTTGCTTCTTCAACTCTTCATAAAGAAACGTACCCAGCGTCTGTTCATCATCCTGATCAGGCAATTTAATGAGTTTACGTAATTCCAACATGACAGGCAGACGCGACACACCTGGTTTTGCCAATAGTGCCCGACAGGCATCCCGGAACATGCGCTTGACCAGCGAGGATTTGCCCGAACCCGGATCGCCAATCACCCGCAACCGCTTGCCAACGTTCAGCAGAGAGTGATGATCATACCGCCCTCCCCCCATGGCGGCACTATCCATGGCCAGTGTGACAAAAGAATCATCCGTATTCAAAGTCCTGTTGTTACGCGAAGGTATGGGAAGGAATGCGCTCCCCTCTTTGCCCAAATTCAAGCGTGCCAAACGCTTGAGACTTAACCATGCCATCCTCTTGATACCAATATGGCGTCCAATATTGTACAAAACACCTTCGACAGTTCGCATGATCCAATCCTGGACCTGTTTGCGAATACCGATCCCTATCAACACCAGAGTTGGCACAACAAAGCCGCCGATCAATACGGACCATAAATCCAATTGCCAATTTGAAAAATCTTTAATCAATTCCATGTCACACATCCAGGTCGGGCGTCAAGCTCACAACTTTCACGCTTCATTACATATCATTATGCAAATTCTTATGCAATGGCCTTCGAAAATAGAAAGCATATTTAACATTTAAAATATTGTTCACAAATGATTTTTCAGGTCTCGAATCGCTGCCGGAGTGCCGACACCACCTTGCCTTCCTGGGTACGGGAAGATATAATCCTGAAAACATCAGCCTGGCAGCCAACGAAAATATCAAGGAGATTATTGAATGCCATCCGTCTGTCATGTCCATGGCACCGGAGAGATTGACTTGGCTCCAGACACGATGCATGACGAGATTGAACAAACCGGAACAGGGGTGTTGTCCTGAAGAGTCTTTCAAGCCTTGAGATCCAACCAACACCCCGGATCCCGACGAAACGCATCCCCGGTCACGGCATGGGCCAGACAGCGCAACCCGCCTCGGCACAGACGCGCATGAAAACAACCCTGGCAGGCGTCTGGAACGGATTCCGGGTGACGCAAGCGACGCAGCAAGGGGTGTGTTTCATAAAGATGGCGCAAACCGCATGGATCCAAAACATGTCCCACCGGCATGGGAAGACGCCGACAAGGGAGAAGCGTGCCATCCGGCAACAACGCCAGCAAACGATCTCCGGCATGACAGCGATAGGGTTTTCCCTGGCCAGACAAAAACTGCAAGGCCCGTTGCAAAGCCATGTCACCCCGAGGCCACAAACGCCGATACCAGGCAGCGCGTGCCTGGCGCATGGTGGTAAAAAATGTTTGGGTTTCCAAAGGGGAAAAGAGCGCCCGATCCCATTGGGAGGCCGCACCGAGGGGCAACAGTCGATCCGCCCACAAACGATCCACCCCATGACGCCAGGCCCATCCGGCTACCCAGGAAAAATCGGGGGCATTGCCAGGATGGGCCGTGAATGAAACAATGGTTTTGACGCCGGCTTTCTTGAGATGGATGACGGCCCGCTCCACCCGGGCAAAATCGCCTGCCCCGCGCACGAGATCATGCTGTTCCGGTCTGCCATCGACGCTCACCTGCACGAAAAGAGGTTGCAGGCGGGCCAGATGGCTGGCGGTGGTTGGATCGATCCGGCTGCCGTTGCAAAGCACAGCAAATGAATAATATGCCCGCTCGCTGGCCAGGTGTTCCAGAAAACGGGGAAAATCTTCCCGGAGATAGGGTTCACCGCCTGTGACCGTAATCTGGGCGGGAAGAGAAGGATTGCTGCGCCGCCAATGGGCAAGCATGGCCTTGAACCGGGCCAGAACTTCCAGGAGTTCAGGCCACGCCATCTCCTGCGCGTTGGCCGATTTTTCCTCCTGGTAACAATGGGTGCAACGCCGGTCGCAACGTTCGGTCAGGTGCCATTGCAGCAAAAATTTTTGGGGTACCCAGAGATCATCCCGGGGCACGTCTCAATCTCCGCCACCACCACATCCACCACAACCACCGCCACCACCACCGCCATCGCTGCCTCCACCATCACTGCTGCCACCATCGCCGCCACCAAAAGCACCTGTGCCAAACCCGTCAAAACTGGATGCTGTATCCATCATTCCGTGTTTGAACAGATCAAACGCCCCGGCAGCACCCGGCAAGGCCAGAAGGAAAACAGTGCCGAACAATGCCACCCCCAGGGCAGAATCGACGCCCGGGTCGGTGATTGAATTTTTATCCAGGGATTTCATCCAGGAAAACTCTTTCCGGGTCGCGGCCATGAACCGGCGACCCTGGGTGGTCAAAAAACGTCCCTGGCGCAGGATCAAGACAAGCAAAATCTGGCTCACCACAAGCAGCAGAAACAGGAAAAATCCGGGTCGATGATGGGTCAGCCCCATCAGGAGCTTGATGCCTCCCATCGACCACAACAAAAGCGAAAAAACAAACACCCGGAAGCGATAGTTCTTGCGGCTCTTTGGCTGGACCAACCCCATGGCCTCCAGATTGTTGACCAATTGATCCATGTGGGGTTGCAAACGCTCCTGGACCTGGAGCAAATCCTCTTGCCGGCTGGGAAGCACTCCCTGCAAAGCGTCCAGGACGTCATGATCGATCCCCTCCCGAGGCTTGGCAAGCGTGACACCCGCCGGTTTGTCACCACTCCCCAATAAACCTTGTTGCCAGAGACGATAGACACTTGTGCGCACCACTCCCATGCTGCCGCCTTCCAGGTAGGCCAGGGCATCCACATTGAAGTGATTGAGGGATGGCAAGGTCCGCGTCCAGGAGCCATCGGCAAGGGTCAGAAACCAGGCCAAAAGCAGCAGGCACAGGGCATAAAACAAAAAATATTCCAAAAACAAGGGACCGGGAATCTGTTCCAAGGCTCCGAGCATGGGAAAGGCTCCATCAATGGCAGAATCAGTTCGACAAACATGTTATGGCATTCATCCATGGGGATAGCATGAAATCATGAACCAACTCCACTCTTTGGATGGTTTGCCTGTTTTATCGTCCGATGGAGACATCACCAACACCGTCGATCTTGATTTCGGGATCGGAGAGCGATTTGGTGACCGTCACATTGCCCACCCCCTGAAGTCCCACCTTGACCTTGCGCGCCACACCACCAAAGAACACATCTCCACTGCCGTTCAAATCCACCTGGAGGGACTCCACATCCCCCCCCTTGATCTGAATGTTGGAGGCTCCCAAAGCCGTGATGGTCAATTTTTTACTGACCGAGGCAATGTCAACATCCCCTGCCCCATCGATCCGCAGATTGGTGGGTCCCATATTCCCGGCCTTCAGATCGCAGGCCCCATTGACATCGACATCGAGCGGCCCGGCTGTCGAATCGATCTCCACAAGATGGCAGGTCCCGGCAATGGTCACCGGCGTTCCCTTGGGGACCAGGAGATTTAACTGGATTGGCTTGCCACCGGATGTCGAACTGGCCACAGGAAGACCACCAATTTCGATCACGCCCTTCGCATTGTCACCCACCACCGTCTGCTGGATGGAACCATAGGAAGTCGTGACCGACACATTCCCTGAACCACTGGCATGCACTTCCGCCGCTTTTCCCTGGATGGTCAATTGGCCACCCCGCTGCTGAATGCCCAACGCATCCCTGGTCAGCGGCCCGGCAACCCGCACCACGGTCTGTGGTTGGCCGTGGGTATGAATCTGGATGGGGTGGAAAATGTTTTCCAGCCGTACCTTGTCAACGCGCCCACTCCAAAATGGTTCCTTCTCGTCGGCCTGCACCATGCCACTCCATAGAATCATGAAAAACACGCCCGGGAACAACTCCCAACGCACTCTTTCCCTGCCAACCGACCGGTCTGGACACCCTCTCTTGCAATGAATCATGGTACACCCTCCCACTCGGCAACGGAACATGCAATACCCTGCAAGCCATGGCAACCAGGCCGTCCAGATCATTCGGAAATTTCCCGCTGCTGCCCTGGATCTGCCGTCAACACCGACCATGACCAAAAACAGACGCTGATTCGTCCAGGCAAAAAAAACATGATCCGGGTAACAAAAAAATCAGGATTGACTGGCAACCGATAACGCTTAGAATACGGCAACTTTCGCGATGTGCGAACGTTGCATCTGAAAATATAACCCGGCAGCTTCAGGATTTTTTTCGATTTGTGCAAACCATTTTGTCACGGCAGGTGTCTCATGTACAGATTGTATGGAAAACCTGGATGGTGACAGTGAGAAGTTTCAGAAATCTTCACAATGGGCTGTTAAGCCAAAGATTTAATAATGCATACAGAAAAATTTATTTTGTGCATGAGAGTAAGGGAGTCTTTATGAACTTTTAAAAAGTTCTGGTTGTGTTGACCGTAGCCAAACCGTTCCTGAAATGAAACAAACAAAATGGAGATGAAATACATGAAACGCCTTCTTGCTGTCAGCGCCCTTCTTCTTTTGATTGCCCAACCCGCTGCTGCCGAACCCCCGACAGGTGGTGGTGTGAAAATTGGCGGTAACGTCAAACAGACGACCGTCGTGAAAGAGAACACCAACCTGGCCGTTGGTCAGGATTCCAAAGCCACCACCCGGATCGGCTCAGTCGGTGCCAACACCGAGATCAAGGGCAACCTGGATCAAACCACTGTCGTCGGCAAGAACACCAACGTCGCAGCCGGCAAAGGTGCAAAAGCCGAAACCCGCATCGGCGACATCAAGAATACCAAGGTTGGTGGCAACGTGAAGCAGACCACCGTGGTCGGCTCCAGCACCAACATTGCTGCCGGCAAAGGTTCCGAAGCCAAAACCGCCATTGGTACCATCGGCGAGTAATTGCTGTCAGCACCTGTCATCCCTGCCGCATGGCGCGGCAGGGATGTCACCCAAAAACAAGCCGATATGATTCGGGATGGTTGGTTTCCCGATGTAACATGCGCCCTTCTCCTGCCGGAGCAACCTGCCGTGAAAAACCAGAATTTTTTGATTTTTCCTGTTGTTGGCCTGGGAATTCTCTTTTCGATTGCGACTGCTTCCGCTGCCGAATTCAACCAGCGGCAACATGCCGACCCGGGTTCACAATCCAAGATCAACCGCGCCATGCCCCAATCCCGCATGAACACGAATGGCGGCAATCTGGACACCACGCCCGGTCAGAATGTCAACAGGAATTGCAATTCCAGCGTGGGTGCCGTGAAAATTGAGAAGGGGGCAAGGGCACCGCGCGAAGTCACGACCGTCGTGCGCGGCGACGTCATCAATGTCTGTCGCTGATGGGGCATCGCCTACTCCTGTCTGTCTCGCGAAACTCTCAGGATACATGAAAGTCTTGCGGGAAGTCGTGTCGATTTGCAGCGGAACTCAGCATCCAGCCTGTCCTCGCAGAATGTCCTGACGCGGGAAAGCCTCGCGAAAGACGCGGAAAAGCCTCGTAGAGTCGTTGACGAGTCCGGCGTGAGTCCCTGCGCCCAGCCTGTCTTACAAAACGCCCTGGACATATGAGTGCCTCGCGTGGCGCTGTGCCGATCCTGCCCGGACTTCCCTGCCCTGCAAGCCATCCGGAAACGAAGCGACCGAGGCTTCAGAAGCGAATGGAGCCGGAGTGTTCACCTGATAGGGCGTATTGTATTTTCATGTATTTTTTGAATATTTTCGCAAATTGATTCACAACGAAGCAACATCCTGGCACAACCGTGCGTTTCGACTTCAAAATTGGGCAGGAAGTGGGGTACAATGCCCGGACTGGATAGCTCTGATAAACAGCGGAGCCTTTCCCGAAAAGATCGGAAACAGCCAGAGGATGGCTAACCTGACACCTGAACCTGATTCATTGAACTTGATTGGAAAAGAACCAAGCCATGAAAAAAAATGCCATGCCGAAAAAATTTTTACCCGGAAAACTGGGCCAGGCAGCGATCCTGACCGGATTGGCCGGATTCGTCATCACCGGCTGCGTGGTCAGCAACCCGGAAACCGCCAGCGTCGTTTCACAACCAAAGACCGCTGCCACCAAAAACATTACCAGCTTCAGTGCAGCCCTTTCGTGCATGGATGACCTGTTCCTCTCCTACAAGAGGAAGGGACTCGTGATCACCAGCCAGGGACTTCCAGATGAAACCCAGCAGGTCAAAGCCGGCACCAAAGACATGATGATTTCGGCCATATCGGCCATGTCGGTCAAAAGCAATGCCTTCAAGTTTGTCGATTTTGATGGTGGACAGACGGATATTTCCAACCTGCAAAACATGATCGGCTCCGCTGAGGTTCTGCAAAACGAAGGGTTTCAGATTCCCTCACACTACATTCGCGGTGCCATCACCTCGTTGGATCCGGGTGTGACCACGGACAAGGTTGGTGGAGGCATCTCCGTTCCGGCCCTGGCCCTCGGCGTCTCCAAAGACCAGATGGTCTCCGTGATCTCCATGGACATGAATATCGGCAATCTGGCCACCCGCCAGATTCTACCGGGCAAAAATGCCAAAAACTCGATCTCCGTGGTGCGTGCCGGTGCCGGCGGTGATGCCGATGGCAAAATCGGCAAAGCCGGACTCTTTTTCAACCTCTCCCTGGATCGCAGCGAAGGACCGGCTGCCGCCGTGCGAACCCTCATCGAACTCTCGCTGATCGAAGTCCTGGGCAAATTGAACGAAGTCCCCTACTGGAAGTGTCTCGATATTCCGGCTACGTCGCCCCAAATGATGCAACAGGCCCGTGAGTGGTACGACCGCATGTCCATCAAGGATCGCACCGCCCTGACCCAAAGAGTTCTGCAAGGGGGTGGCTATTTGACGGGCGACTTCAAAAGCGGCGTTATCGATGAAGCAACCAAGACCGCCATCAGCCGCTTCCAATCCGACAACGGCCAGATCGCCGACGGCAGAATCAATTTTGACCTGTACTACAGTTTCCTGACCAAGGATCTCATCCTGGCACCCGCACAAGGCAGCGATGGCACACCTGAAAGCGCCGTTTCCCAGGTCAAACCGGTAACGACCACGCCTCTTTCCCTGAAGCTCTCCACCAGCAAAGGCAAGAGTCCGACACTGCGCGCCAAGGAGCAACTCCAACTGGATGCCTCCGTGACGGATCCGGCCTATCTCTACTGTTTCTATCAGGATCACACCAAAACCGTCGTGCGCGTCTTTCCAAACCGCTTCAAGACTGATTCCTATATCGGTGCCGGTGAACGGGTCAAATTCCCCGACAAGGATTTCAGTATCCTCATGGAAAAACCGAATACCACAGAGAAAGTTCTCTGCATGGCCTCGCGCCGGGAAGTGGGCATCTCCCTCCCACACAAGCTCTACGCCAAAGACCTGGCACCGCTCAAAGTGGGATCACTCGATGAAGTGCTGAACGAATTCAAAAAGATCGATGGCCTGTTGGCCCATGATGAAGTCACTGTCAAGGTAACCCCCTGACACTCAACAGAATCCTCCCCACAGGGATAAAACAATACATGGCGATCCATAAAAAAGCAGCATGGGTCACATACGCGACCGCCCTGGTCACCCTGCCCTGCCTGTTGTGGGCAGGGTCGGCCCGGGCGGGTGTCGAAGCAGCCGAAGGCGGCGTGATCCCCATGGCAGAAAAACAGGGCAGTCAACTGTCCGGCCAGGAAAGAGTCGGCGAATATGAACTGATCTGTTGGCAGGAAGGAAAAGAAATTTTCCGAGAGAGCGGGTTTGGCCAGACTTTTTTCAGCGATAAACTCAACCCACAGATCGTCCCGACAAAAACCAAGGATGGACGGCATGAATCCATCCAGATCATACCGTTCCAGAATTCACTCTGCCGACTGAAAAAAAATTGGAAATAACCGGAACGCACGGAGAGATTATGGGCAACCCCCCTCAAGGTCGCATGGCACGATGTCTCCGGAATGCCGCACTCGTTCTGGGATTTGGCGGTCTGTTGTCCGTCCTGCCGGTTGGTTCCTCACTGGCCGGCGATGACGATCCGGAGGTGGCAGGAGGGATTCATTTCCTGCCACGCGATGAAGTCAATCGACGCCAACCGGTCACCCGGGGTACAGCCACATCGGCACGCGCCAGGGCAGATCGTAATCGTCAAGGCATTGATCCAGATACCGACAATATCAACAACACCGTCGATGGACTGGTCAATGGCATCCTGGACAGCAACGGCATTCCCAGAGACTCCGGATCGGCTTCTTCCCAGGCTCTGGAAAGGGCCAATCGCACCCGTACCCAGGGAACAGCCGCCAATCACAACATTGAAACTGTCCAGAAAGTATTGGAAAGTTCGGTCTATACCACCCCGAATGGCGGAAAAATGGTCGTCAAAAAAGTCCAGTTGGGCAATGGCCAGGTCATGGAAACCAAAACCCTGATCCAGAAAAGCGTGCAAACAGTGTCTGGAAAAGGTGCCAAAGCGTGCAGTTCCATTGGCGGACTGGGCGATAATCAAGGGGATTGCAGTCAGTAATGTTTGTTTGGGGAGTCTGGAACATGAAGAGATCCATGCCATCAATGAAGCAGCAATCTGGAGCGTTTGGCGGCCTGTTGGTCGTTGCCGTCATGCTGAGTTTCGTTCCCGTCAGCCAGGCATCCGCAGGAGATGTCGTCTCTCTGCAAAACAAGGAACCAAAGGCTTCCGACATTGTCAACGGTCTGCTCGGATCCGGCGGGACAAACCGCTCAGCGAACAAGGGACACTCCGGAAAGCCTCAGGGAGTCAAAACCCGGGGTATCGTCTTCGGTCAAACCGATGATGAAGCCCAGCCGGCCGCCAGAGAAAAAGAGGTCACCAATTCCGCCCGCAAAGCCGCCGCAAAAATGGCCGTCGAACAGGACGAATCTTCGACCAACGAAGTCAGTGGCGGGGGCTGCCCAGCAGGCAATGCCGTCGCTCTCTCCGTGCCTTTCGAATACAACTCCTATGAACTCAGCTCCGGTGCCTATAAAACCCTGCAAACCGTAGCTGAAGCCATGAACAATGACAAACTGGCCAATTGCCGGTTTGCCATCGAGGGGCATACGGACGCTTCCGGCAGCCCGGATTACAACATGCAACTGTCCGCAGCCCGCGCCAAATCGGTCCGGGATTTTCTCGCCTCGGATATTCCCGTCAAGCGCATGGCCGTGGTTGGGAAAGGGAAAAAAGAACTCCTCAATCCCAACAATCCGAATGGTGCCGAAAATCGTCGGGTGCAATTCAGACTGATTGGTGAAATGTAATTTCGGCCTTGCCTGATTGGAAAAAGGAAGATTTTATTGGGGCTCCGCCCCAAACCCCGCCAGGAGGAAGGGCACAGCCCTTCCTCCTGGACCTCCATCCCAGTTTTTCATCCGTTTTTTTGAAATTAACATGTTATTAGACAGCATCTCAGAGCCAGAAAAGAACGCACATCCACTTATTTCAATGCCGGTGCAAAAGCTGATCAATCCTGTTGAGCAATATTTTGGGTTCGACAGGTTTTTCAATAAAGCCTTCGACGGGCATGAAATCGGTGCCGATATCGCTTTCCGTGAAACCGAAGGAGAGGTTGCTTTTCTGATTGACTGCGGAGAGGATAAGGACGGGAATTTTTTCGACATTTTTGTCTTTGTGCAGGAGGCGGGCGGCCTTGAATCCGGCCTGTGAATCTTCCGGCAGCATGACATCCAGGAGGATCAAATCCGGATGAAGTGTTTTGACATCGCTGATCAGGTTATCCATATTCTCCTTGACGGCCACCGTGTAACCATTGCCTTCCAGAATCATGGTCAGGGTGTCAATGATATCCTGGTCATCATCGATGAGCAAAATTTTGGCCATGTTCGTCTCCCGTCTTGGGTGGTTGCGGCAAGCGGGCAAAGGTCACGGTAAAACGCGAGCCTTCGCCGAGTTGGCTGGAAACCTGAATATCGCCGCCATGCAGCCGGACAATCTCCCGGACCAGCGCCAACCCCATGCCACTGCTGTTGGGGTTGTGGCGCACGGCGTTGTTGGAACGGAAATGTTCGTCAAATATTTTGCTCAAATGTTCAGCGGGAATACCAATGCCATGGTCCTGGACATGACACTCTATTTTATCTTCTCTCAAAACAAGGGAAACTTCAACAATCCCATTCGCCTTGGAGTAGTTTACGGCATTGCGCAACAAATTGGCAATCAAGGTGTGAAGATGTTCCCTGGAGGCCAGAATGGGGCAAGGGGTGGATGCGGGGTGAAACTGGACGGTGATTCCCCGCGCCTGGCCAAGCAGGCGAGCCTCGTCCACCTCTTTGGTCAGGACTGTGACCAGATCGATTTCCGTCCAGGTCGCATTGGCCGGTGTGGCGGTCCGCAGGTTGCTCAGATGGATAATGTCGCTGATTTTTTCCATCAACAGATCGCACCGTTCGCCAATGCGGGCCACAACCTGTTGGGCCTTTTCCGGCAAGACTCCACAATAGCCATCGCGCAAGGTATAGACGTAACTTTTGATGGCTGCAAAGGGGGCTTTCAATTCATGGGTGGCCCGGAGGGTGACCTGGGATTTTTCCTGCGCCAGGAGTTGCAGGCGGTCATAGGCCTCTTCCAGTTCCTGCTCCCGACGGCGCAAACTGGAGGTGATTTCACTGACCAGATACCAGCAAACGAAAAAGGCCGCCGCAATGCCCAGTGTGTAACCCAGGGTCATCACCAGACTGGAGCTGATGCGGGCCACTTTTTGCGCCGGATCGAAGATGGAAAGGGTGGGCACGACTCCCAGATATTCCAGGATCACGGGCAGGGTGGCGAAAACAATGCCGATCCAGGTCATGACAAAGCTGTAAAAACGCGCAAAAAACAGGGTCGATAAAATGATATGCGGCAGGAAAAGCGTCAGGATCGGGGTTTCGATCCCCCCCAGGCCGTAGGTCAGGATCGACAGGATCGTGAAATCGCTCAGCACCTGGATATTGAGAAACCGGCAACTCCATTTTTGTTGCTGTGGCGGATCGGCATTCAGGTTTTGCGCCAGACGGGTATAGAGCAGATTGCTGGCGGTCAACAGGAAAACAACCACCAAAAAATACCGAAAATCAATGTGGCACCCCGCCATATTGTACATGGATGTCAGGGTTGCCAGGAGGGTTCCCAGGGAACACAGTCCCACAGCCACCCAGCGGGTTTGAATGAACCACAAGGTGCGTCTGGATATTTCCGTGGCTCGCAACCCTTTTTCACAAACCTGACCGGAATCAAGGCGGAAAAAATTTGCAAGGTCTTGCAGGGAAGAGACAGTTGGTTCAGTCATGTCCAGGTACCGATCGTGTAAACAAGCGTCAGGCGACCGAGGTTCCAAGCAACTTCAGGCAACCGATTGTTCCAAGGAACTTCCCGCGACCGATGGTTTCAAGCGACTTCAGGCAACCGATTGTTCCAAAAAATGCAGCCAGGCATCCATGCCGTTACCATCCCTGGCACTCAGGGCCATGATTTTGGCATCGGGCCGGACTTGGCGAATGTTGTTCACACACAGACTCATGTCCCAGGTGAGGTGAGGCACCAGGTCCACTTTGGTAATCACCACCACGGGGGCCTGATGAAACAGCGTCGGATATTTGAGGGGTTTATCCTCGCCTTCGGTAACCGAGAGCAGGGCAATTTTCAGGTGTTCGCCGAGGTCAAAGGCCGCCGGGCAAACCAGGTTGCCGACATTTTCGATGATCAGCAGGCGGGTTCCTTCCGGGACGACACGAGGCAGCAACCGCCCCACCTGCCCGGCATCCAGATGGCAGGAGTTGATGGTTTCAATCTGATGCACCGGTGCCCCTTTGCCTTGCAACCGGCGGGCATCCCGATCCGTCTGGAGATCACCCACAATGACGGCACACGGGATACGGCCCTGCAAATATTCCAAAGTCCGCTCCAGAAGCAGGGTCTTGCCCGCCCCCGGCGACGAAATCAGGTTGATGGCCATAATATTGCGGCTAACGAACCAGCGGCGGTTTGCTTCGGCGATGGTATTGTTTTTGGCCAGGACTTTTGTTTCGAGATCAAGGATACGCCCACCAGAGTGTTGCCCGGCCAGGGAAATGGAGGGAACTTGGTGCCCGATATGGGAGTGCGGATCTTCGGCTGAATCACCACGCCCAACATGGGAAAGCGCATGGTCGTGGGCATGAGCATGGGGGTGTTCGTGCGCGTGATCATGGGCATGGGGGTGTTCGTGCGCGTGATCATGCGCATGGGGGTGTTCGTGCGCGTGATCATGGGCATGGGGGTGTTCGTGCGCGTGATGGTGATCGTGATGATGGATATGGGCATGGGAGTGATCGTGCGCGTGATCATGAGCTTGGTCGTGATCATGGACATGGTCGTGTGCATGATCATGGACATGGTCGTGACCGTGCGCTTGATCATGGACATGGTCGTAGTCGTGTGCATGATCATGGACATGGTCGTGACCGTGCGCTTGATCATGGACATGGTGGTGATCATAGACATGGTCGTGATCATGGACATGGTCGTGATCATGGGTGGTGTGATCGTGGCCTTGATCATGACCTTGGCCATTGGCACGTTGGTACTCGGCATGACCCCGGACAATCTCTTGCAGACCCGCTTCACAACCACAATCCCGACACACTATTGCACCTCCAGGGAACGAATGACAAAATCACGGCCCGCAAGAATTTCCACCCGCGAAGAAGCACACACCGAGCAACTCAAGAGATAAACCTCAGCCGGTTGCGACTCCTGACCACACTCCAGACAATGCAGCCGAATGGGAACCTCCTCTATTCTGAGTTCGGCCCCTGCCAGGGAACTCCCTTCGATCACCAGGGGAAAACAAAACCCAAAAGCCTCCCGTTCCACCCCACTCAAGGCCCCCATGGCCACCGTGACAGAGAGCAGTTTTTCAGCTTTTTCCCGGGCCATGATCTCCCGGATCTGCTCCACCAGGGCCGTGGCAAGACTCAATTCGTGCATCATCCAATTCCTGGCAGAAAGATGCCCTTCCCGGCACTGACCATTTTTTGCGGAAAAATCCCCAGATACATGGCCATCATCGTTCCTAACCTGGATCATGCCAAGCAATTGGTCAACCAAACCCGACCCCTTGCCATCGGATCATACCAAACGCTCAGCCAACCAAACCTGACCCATGGCAATCCCGGCATCCCCGGGCGGAATATCCTGGTGCTGGTAAACCTGACATGGATTCCGACCCAGGATCGGCAGCAACAGTTTCAATAATAATTGATTCATGAAGACCCCCCCGCTCAAAACCACGCACGGCAATCCGGTCCGTTGTTGCCCATGGGTGATCATCCTGGCCAGGGCCAGGGCCACGGCCTGGTGAAAGGCGTAGGCCCATTTGGGGCGAAGATCTTCGGTCACCTGGAGCGGGGAAAGCGTGCGAAACAACTCTGCCCAATCCACCTGAATCCCGTTTGCATCTTCCCGCACGGCAAAGGGAATGACAAGGGAAGACTCACCACCGGTCCAGCGTCGGGCAGTGGCTTCCAGGAGCATGGCGGGTTCTCCTTCGTGGGCGATGGTGGCGGGTGCCACCCCCAGCCAGGCCGCAAACGCATCGAACAGCCGACCCGCCGCATGGGAGAGCGGAGCGTTCACGCCCTGGCGGCATTGCTGTGTCCAAATTTGGATTTCAGTTTCCGAGACACCAAGACGTTGTTGCCAGGCCTTGGAGATGGTCACCCCAGCCTGGACCAGACGGCCCACAAGTTGCCGGACAGGATGGCGGACGGCTGCATCCCCACCGGGCAGGGGCACGGGCACAAAAGTTCCCAGACGGATCACCTGACCGCCCACCACCTGAAACAACTCCGCCCCCCAGAGGTTGGCATCGGTTCCCCATCCCATGCCATCGCACACCAGGGCCAGACTCGCTTCCAGGCCATGTTCGGCCATGCAGGCAGCGGCATGGGCCTGTTGATGTTGCACGGCCACCACCGGAATCCCGTATTGGTGCCCCAAGCGCCGCCCCAGATGCGAAGGCACCATGTCGGGATGACCATCCACGGCGAGCAGATCGGGTCGGGTGGCCGGATTGTTCAGGAGGGTGGTCAGACGATTTTCCAGGGCAGTGCGGGCGGATGGTTCGGCCAGGTCGCCCAGTGCAGGATAGAGCGTCAGCGCCGATCCCCTCCCCATGGCCAGACGATTTTTGGTTTCGACACCCAGGGCCAGCACGCGCCGCGTCAGAGGTCTCGCCAATTGCAGGGTCCACTCGGCATCGTGCCGGGGCACCACCCTGTGCCGGCCAACCGTCGTCACCTCCACCTGATCCCCTCCTCCCTCTTCCTTCCTCCCCTCTGTCCTCTGCCTCCTGTCTGACATGCATTCCCAAGCCGGTCAACCGTCGCCACCAACGCTGCCAACACATGCGGAAACCGTTCCCGCATCTCTGGTGTCAGACCCGGTACGGGAGAAAGATCAAAAGGCTGGATGCCAAACACATGGACAGCATGCACAAAACCCAACCCCCGGGCCAAGGCAATGGCCTCGGCCATCCCCAGGCCATGGGTGGAAATTGAACTCCGGTGAGGTTGATCCTCTTCTGCTGCCCAGGAAAAAAAGCGCCACGCCCCGCTCTCCAGTCCCATGTCGGCGCAATCCACAATGAGAACCGGCCCGGAAAGTTCAAGAAGATCATGGGCCAGGGTCAGGGCATCGGCATCCTCCCACAAGAGAGATGTGACACGGTGTTGGTCCGAGATGGTCGGCAAGGCCTCAACCAGGGCCAGTCCAATCGCATCATCACGGCCATATCGGCTGCCAATGCCAACCACAATAAAATCGGTGGTGCCCCACGGTGCCATGATGCGATCCAACTTTGTGATTTTAAACATTCGAAACCAGCATTATTTCACAAAATGCACACAGAATAAAGCCCAACAAAATCAATCTATATTTTGTTTCCCAGAATTTCCCAAGATGGTCTATCAGGTCACTGAAAAACACCATCAAAATTCAGGATTCAGGTGTCAATTCACGAAGGCGAGCCAGGAAAAAGTCAAATTTTCTTTGCTCGTAGGAGAGAAGAGGAATCTTGGACTGTTTTATTTTATCTAAATAGTCGGAGAGGCATTGAACAACTAAATATTTCTCCTGTTTGCTATTAAACTGCCACTCCCATGCAATCTTAATAAATCTCGAATAATAAGACTCACCATCCTTTTCGATTGTCTTGTAATATTCTATAAATAAATTATTAAGTTTATCTATATATTCTGTTGAAATATGATTATCCAAACTTTTTACATGCTGGTGGTGGAGATAAATACTGCACAAGTTAAGAATAATCTGGCGATACATGCGACGTTCCCAAGATTGGGCTTGGCTTCCACGAACCAGGATGGAACGCACATCATCCTGTTGGAATAGATCCCATAAGCTGTTCCATACATACGTGATATCTTGCATATCAGGAAAATTCCAGAAAATTTCGTTATTTTCAAGGTATGCATTCCGGTTATGGATAACATTCATGAGAGCCAAATATTCCACATCCAATCGCTTGTCTTGTTCATTTGGATGAGCTTCTTGCCAATGTATTTTGGCTTGATCCAACCATTTAAACGCATCCCGAAAATCATCCATACCACGGTAATGATGGCGACAGGCCACAGCCAGAAAATAAGCAGCCTCATGGGGAAATTCAAGCAAATCACGTCGTGCATCATGATAAGCCTGAAGACAATAATCCCGACAGATATCCCACTTGTTGGCTTCGGCACTGATCATGGCGTGTGTGAGGTTGAGCATATAAGGAGTCAACAAGCTCCACCCTTTACGTAATTTAGTGACTTCCCCATTGTTCATAGCCAATCGTATTTGATTATGATAATCGCCAAATATTTTTTGTTGTGTATCATCAAAGCGTAATGCAATGGGAGCCCGTCCGGAACTGTGGACATCTTTTTTGCTTCCGGCTCTAATATAACTATCATAAAAATTTGATACATCTTTAATATTTTGCTTTAATTCAGACAATGCTGCCATGAATCCAATACTGCTATAGGCACTCTCCAAATGGCTAATGGTTTCTTCTATACGAAGTTTGAGAATCTTATCAATATCTTCGCGAAGTAGAAATTTCACCAACCTACGAACCAATTCTTTCTGGTCGTCAGAGTGTTCTGTGACACCACACCGGATGCATGCAGCGTTCAGGATATCCATCCATCGAGACATAATGTCTTGAACTAAAGCATTTTTTTCCTTTTCCTTGCTCCGATCCAATAGATCCATGAGGCCAGTCGGTCTGTTTTTATTGTTCTGAATGATTTCAAGAACATGAAAAAATTCCGGATCACTTGGAAACAAATGGCGCAATGGATAAAAGAAGCGATCTAACAATTCAATAAAATTAATAATATTAACCGACTCAGAATCTTGCATACTGGCAAACATGAGAGAAATAAATTGCCTTGGATGCCTCAAGAGATATTCTTTCTGTGCTTGAATATCTGTTTCATTTTTACGGTAAATATTAAAAACTCGGAATGCGCTCTCGGCACCTGTCAGTAAATGTACTCGTAGTTGTGGTGCATCTTCTCGTAAAACTTTGTTGGCAGCATCCAGCCAAGCCAGAACTTGAGCGTCACGATGGATATTCGCTTCAGGCCTATCATCCAAAACCTCTTGATGAAAAATATCAATCCATTGTTTCGATGCAATTGCTAGTTCGTCCGAATCAAAGTACGGTATTTCAGTTGAACTCAAGGAGTTGACAAGACAGTTTTCAGATCCTAAACGAGAAAATCGTTCCAGTTCAGAACATATTCCACCATGCATTACATCCATAAGATCGGGAACATGAGACACAAGGCTATCTATGGACTTATCGCTGATTGAACCAGTCTTTTCCAAGTCTTCTGCGCAACGATCTAAAAGATTTTGAACAAAAGGAACTTGCCTTACGGCTTTTTGGGCTTTTTGCACTGTTTTTTTCGATGAAACTTCGACATTATACAGTACTTCATCCAAATGAGGCGGTAAAATATAAAGAGGACTATTGTCTGTAAAAATTTTCCTTCCATCAAAAAATAGGAAATCCGCCATTAAGTAGGCAACAGAACGAAGATTGTGTTTATCTTCACGAAATACATGGATATATTTTTCATTATCAACAGGGTTTGCATAAAAACTAACAACATCAGCATCAACTATGTAAAGAATTTTACCACCACTTTTCCGGAATTTATGATCCTGTTCGACTCGTTCCAATTCAAGACGCAAACGTGCCAAATCTTGACAGTAGACAACCCATGAATTTGTTTTTGCCTTGTCACTCATCTCGTGATCCTCCGGTATGCAAAATTTTTTGGGAGGGAAATGAGGTTAGTGACAAGTCTCTGTAAACCTGTACTCTTACTTTCGTCAAAATCATTTTTTTGTTTTCTTTTATCAATATTGCAAGATGTCACACTGTTCCATTTATGGTTTAAAATTGATTTTTTTGAAAGCAAAGAGCTTTTAGCAGATATTGTTTGGAGAATATTGTAAAAATCCTCGTTTATCTCTAATTTTTTTCCAGATGGCTTAATGGATATTTTTATTCCTTCGCCTAACAAATCATCGCTCGCAATCAAAATATAAAACCCTCTACGATTTAAAATACGATACGGAGACCACATTTCTGAAGTCAAGGCTTTGAGAAACCAATTGTCAAAATACATTCTATTTTCTGCCTGATATAATGACACACTTAATTCACAAATTTTTTTTGCTATTATTTCAGAACTCACAATAGCGGAAAATTCCTCAATAAGATATCTCGGAAAAGATTGCGTTATATCAAGACGAGCAAAGTGGAATGAAGCCATCCGCAAATATTTTGGGAATTTTGTAGGTTTTTCACGACAAAGCGCCAGAAATAACAAGCTAGCATCATTCTCGCTAAGATACTTGTAACCAAGAAGCTCTTCCCAAAAGGGAATCAAATCCGTATCTTCCTTCCAATAAGCCAAAGCATTAATTACTTGTGCCAAGGATTGAATTGTTGCAGAATCACCATGATGTGTCCGGTATTTATCGAGCAAAATTTTTTTTATGGGTTTAAGAACAGATTTGGCCCGAATCACCACACCCAATTGAACAAGGTACCATAAAGTTTCAGTCCATTCAGGGCGTCTTGGACAGTCCTGAATGGCGCGCGTCACACCAGATGAAAAAGCCTTTCTGCCACTTCCGCTCAATTGGGCATAGACCTCGGCCAATTGCTCGTGAAAGGGGGTGGTATCTGGAGACAATGCATAGTGAATCGGATTGAACGCCGTGTGTCTGTATGCAGGATTGAACCAATCCTTGAAACCATCCAGGAACCAGGAAGCATAATCTTCTGAATTTTTTTCGTTAAGAAATTGTAATTGGCTTTCCTGTAGTTCCACCATGGTAGACTCCTGAATTCCTCTGCCAATCTCTGTGCTACTGAACCATCACAGCTTGCCATGATTCTGCATGAACTCACGCAGAAATCGGACCAACTCATCCCAGTCAGGATTCTTGCCAATCAGTTCGGCAAAACAGTTATTTCGTTCCTCTTCTTCCTTGTCCCTTGTCTGCTTTGATGCGCTCAGGGTTTTACCTTCTGGACAACCCGTCACAATGCCCACACTGCGCCACTGCCACATCAGATCCGGGTGAAAACGAATGCGTTCCACAACTCTTTCCGGAAGACCCTCTACGGATCTATTTATGGATGCATCCGTAATTTGACAAGGCCATGCCTTTTCCAAATCTGCGGTACGGCCCCATCCATCCTGAGGTTGTCCCGGACAAGGAACGGCTTTGAAGCGTGCATGCCCGGCGGCTTCAATAAAGGTCGGAAGAGCCTGTTTATGTTTTTGAAGAACTTCCTGGCTCGTCATAAACTCCAGTATGCGACGGCTGGCTCTGTAATGAACCAAACCCAGAATATTCCGTATCCTGTCTGCAAGTTTTTCCCCATTCGGCAGAAATGAGGCGCGAATCGTGTCAACATATTTTGTCGGCGTGGCCCAAAAAAAGCCACGCGCATTTCCCATATAAACATCAGCTTCCAGATGAAAATACTTTCCATCTCCAGAAGCTTTTTCAAGACGTTGCAAATGTCGCTCTTCTACCTGAGATTCGTCTCTCGGCACATGCAGACCGTTCAATGCGATTGAGGAAAAGAGTTTGGCAGCAACATCCCAGGTAACGAAAGTGCTTATTTTATCTGGAACATTCGCAGATGCTGGACGGTTACTGAACCGATATTCCTGTCTGATATCGGCCACCGTCTGCATCATGTTGAGGATTTGCTGTATCGGTGCATTCTGACCCAGGGTCGTATCGCTGTTAAATCTATCTGAACATTCCTTCAAATACTGCGCGATCAAGTTTCTGCTTACATGGTCGGCATCAATGGCATGCTTGATATTGACCAGGACAATACGTCCCAAAGAGTGCTTGCGCAGGGCATGGAGCATACGTCCACCAATCGGCATCTTCGAGATACTCCACAAGCACCTCGAATTCAACCTCATGCAACTTCGTTGATGATTTGACAACCTCACATCAAACATACCGCACCCATGTTAATTTGGTTGGTGGTCATTTGCAATCAGATATCGCGCAAAATATTGCTGAATGGTTTCAATATATTGTATTTTATATACAAACAAGAAAAACCAATAGAAATCATCATCAATACTTACATGCAGAACCAATCCCTGCCAACCCCCTGCCCAGACACTGAACATTCGTGAAGGATAGGAATATTCAGGTCTGGCAAAGGACTGGAATCCGGTCAGCGGGCATGACCGGACATGGAATCATGCGATATTCTACCGTTTCACCCCATGTGACAGGCGCAAGCTGCCGCCATGCTGGTGAGAGGATTGGAGTTGCCGTGTCAGACCGGGACGGGTGTTGAAGGATCCGGCCTTGCGCTCCTTGGCGGCGATGGAACGCGGATCCAGATCATCCGACAACCGCCCGCCCAAGACCGAAGAGGCAATCACTTCCGCAGTGGTATGGAGTTGATTGTCCTGTTGATTGTTAGCATCGGAGGCATCGGATGCGGCCTGGGCTGCATTGGGATTGTTGGCGTTCTTGGCCTGGGCGACGCGACCGGTTGGATCCTGTGCGGCGTTGGCCTGACTTTGTCTGGCACGACTCCAGGCTGCCTCGGTTTGTTTGTCGGCCTGGCTTGCAGCGGCATGCCCCTCGGCAGCCTTGGCAGCGCTGGCCGCAACACCGGTAACGGTATCCACGGCCACACCGGTGGAACTCCGTTCACGGGTGGCCATGTTGGCCGCGACGGGGTTGAAATCGTTCTTGCCGGATCCACCGGATTCTTTGGCATCCTGATTGGCCCCGGCCACGGAATAGGTATCACTGGTCGATGAGGAATCACTCGTCCCAGAGACTTTGCCACTGGCCGCCTGACCATCGCCGGCACGGACCTGACCGCTCCCCTTGGCAGCCTCGGCCTCCTGACGTACACGAGTGATCAGTTGGGTTCCACTGGTGTTCTGAGATGAAAGGCTCCCATATCCATCTGTATTCTGACGGGTTGTCGCAATCAGTTGGGTGCCACTGACGCTCTGGCTCAGACGCACGGTGGGACCATTTTCAGAACGCCAGGTCGTCAGGAGTTCCGTACCACTCAGGCTGACGACAGGACCGTCACTCTTGCCGGATGATGCGGCTCCACTCTCGGTATATCCCTGGCCCTGGGTTTTGTTGAGGGCGACTTCCATCAGGCTTTGTTTGACCACGAAGCGTGGTGCATCACCGTTGGCATTGTGGGCATGATGATGGTGACTGTTGGGGGAGGAATTGGCCACCGTCAATTCAAAGTTGCCGGAGGCGGAGAGTCCGGTCGCATCGGTTGCCGTCACGGTGATGGAATAGACTCCGGCATCATCGCGGGTGGCAAAACCAGAGAAGGAAAGATTGTCCGGATCAAAGGTGAGCCACTGCGGCATGCCCGAGGTGGTATAGGTCACTGGAGAACCAGGAGTCAACACGTCCTTGAAAGCATCGGCAGAGAGGTTGAAATTGATGGGGCTCTGATCCGGTGTGGAATCCTCGGCATCAACATCGGTGTCCTGATCCGAGTTCTGAAGCGGATCGACCGTAATGCGAACCGTGGCCGTTCCAAACCGCCCGTCCGGGGTGCGCACCATGTAGGTAAACTGGTCGGTACCGCTGAAACCCGCATTGGGTCGATAGATAAAACTGCCGTCCTGTTGATAAACGACGGTACCGTGGGCCGCTGCCGAGAAACCGGAGACTTTCATGGCCGGGTTGGGGGTGCCAACCGGAAGATGATCCGGGTCGGCATCATTGGCCAGAACATTGGCCACGATGATGGGCCGACCTTCCCGGGTGGAGACGACATCATCGCGAACCTGCAATGGTTCGACTACCGGCTGGACGCCAATGAAAACCTGCGCCGTGGTGGTCGCCAGATATCCCTGCCCGTCGGAAAGCGTGTAGGTGAACGAGTCCTGTCCATGGAAGTTACCGGACGGAACATAGGTCAGGGTGTTGTCTGGATTGACCTGAATCGTGCCATGCGCAGGTTGGGAAAAGCCGATGATTTTCAGGGCATCGCCATCCACATCCGTATCGTTGGCGAGGAGGTCCTGATCAATCCGGATGGTCAGGGGTTGCCCTTCCTTGACCATGAACGTATCCAGACCCACCACGGGGGCATCATTGACGGGTGTCACATCGAGGACGACTTCGCCCTGGGCAATGCGCTGACTGCCATCACTCAAGGTGTAGGTGAATCTGTCCTGACCGACATAGTCGGCGTTGGGTCGATAGCTGAAGGTACCATCGGCATTGTACGTGACCTGACCATGTTCGGCCCCGGTGAAGCCGATGATCTGCAACGCGGGGTTGTGCCCACCGTTGGTGGCGTATTTCGCATCCCAGTCATTGGCCAATGGATTGGCGATGACGGTAGCACGGTCTTCCTGAGTGGTCTTGAAATCGGTTTCGGCATGCAACCCGTCGTTAATCGGATTGACCACCACGGTCACGATGGCGGTAGCGGTATTGCCGGCTGCATCTTCGAGGGTGTAGCTGAAGCGATCAAGACCGGTAAAGTTGTGATTCGGAATGTAGGTAAAGGTGCTGTCACTGTTGAGGATGACCTGACCATGCAATCCTTGAGAAAAACCTCCCAGAATCAGGGTGTCCTGGTCGGGATCGAGGTCATTGTTCAACAGATCGATACTCGGTTCGATGTCGAGCGGGGTATTTTCGGTGGTGGTGAGGGCATCCATGCCGGCGATGGGGGTATCCTCCACGGGCCGGACATGGATGGAAATGACGCCACCCGCCCATTGGGGTGAGCTGGAATTCCGATCTTCAACCTGAATGTTCAGGACATCGCTGCCATTCCAGTCGGTCTGCCCCTGATAGACGAGGCTGGCCAGGGCGGCATTCAGATTGGCTGTCGTGCCTTCGAACCGCATGGCGGACTGACCATTTTCACCCATGGTGAAGGTCAGGCCCGTGGTGTGGGTCAAGGTAATGTTGCCATGGAAGTCCGACAGGGTGACGGCCAGGATATCGGAAGATGCGGCATCGGCGTCGGAGATGCGAATATTGCCAACAGACAGTGATTGATCTTCATCGGCACTCAGTGCATCCGGAACCGTGACCACCGGGGCATCGTTCGTATTGGTCACGTTCAAATGCACCGTGGTGGTACCGGCTGAGGCACCACCACTGTCTTTCACGAGCAAGGTAAATTGATCCTGGGCCGCTTCCCCACCCGTGTGATGATAGGCGATGCGTCCGGCGGCCAGATCGGCCCCTGTAAAACTGTCACCCTGGCGCATGGCCATGCCATTCAACAGCACCTGTCCCCCATCCGGCAGATGCGTCAGGGTCAATTGTATGGCTTCGGGTGTATTGTCGGGATCTGCCAATTGGAGGTAGGTGCCATTCAAAATGGCCGTGGAACCTTCCACGACCGTCAGGGTGTTGGGCGTTGTCACGATGGGGGCATTATCGACTGCGGTCAGATGCACCACGTTGGTGACCGGATCGCTGGTCGAAAAAGAGTCCTTCACCACAAACTGAAGGGTACGCTCGGCGCTGGCGGCAGTCGGGTCCTGACTCAGGTTGGTCAAGGTGACCTGCCGCAAGGCGGCCTGATAATTGGCCACGGTGTCGGAGCCGGTCAGGGTCAGGGTCCCGGTTGCGGCATCCCAATGTCCGGAAATGTTGCCGGTATTGGCAAAACCCAGGACATCCTGTCCACTTTGGTAGTGACCGGTGATGGTGATGGTGGCACCGGTCAGGAGTTCGCCCGAGTCCACGTCCATGAGAGAAATACCCGGCGCAACCAGGATCGCGGGTCCGCCTTCGACGTAGGCACTATCGGCCCCTGGAGTCACCACCGGGGTGTCGTTCACAGCCGTGACCGTGATTGATGCCGTATCTGTGGCGTTGCTGAAGGCGGTGATCCCGCCATGGGTTGAGGTATCGACTTTGGCACCGGCGAGTCCGGATGCCTGGTCCCAGGCCCGGTAGGTGAATGTGGCACTGTCGGCATTCTGGCCATCCGGGACGAAGCGGATGGCATCCGTGCTGCGCAGGAGCAGGGCCGAGTTGGCCGATACCGCGCCCACATCGGTCCAGCCGGATCCGGTATTGTATTGCCAGATACCATTGCCGGAGGCGAGCGAGGTGATGGCAATGCCTTCGACCGCGCCACCATCGACATCGGTTGTCGAAGCACCAAGCAGGGCCGCAACCGTGTCACCGGCATTGCCAGTGGCGTCTTCGGTGATTGTGGTCAGGGTCGGCGCGGCGGCGGTCAGAACCGGGGCGTCATTGACGGCGGTAACCGTCAACGTGGCCGTATGGGTGGTGACGCTGAAGGCTGTGGTGTCGCCGTTGGTTGATACATCGACCTTGCTGCCGATGGCATCCGAGGATTGATCCCAGGCCCGGAAGCCGAAAGAGGGCGTTTCGGCATTGTCGCCATTTGGAACGAAGCGAATCGAATCGGTGCTGCCCAGGAGCAGGGCTGATGAATCCGAAACGGCTCCGACATCGGTCCAGCCGGCACCTGTATTGTATTGCCAGACACCGTTGCCTGCATTCAACGAGGTGATGGCAATGCCACTGACGGCTCCGGTATCCACATCCGTACTGGCCGCACCGAGCAGGGCTGCAACCGTATCGCCGGTATTGGTGATGGCATCTTCGTTAATTGTGGTCAGGGTTGTTGTAGCGGTTGCATCCAGGACCGGGGCATCATTGACTGCGGTAACCGTGATTGTCGCCGTGTCGCTCGCGGTGCTGAAGGCCGTGGTGCCACCACTGACGGAGGCATCCACCTTGGTTCCCGAAACACCCGAGGTTTGATCCCAGGATTGGTAGGTGAATGTCGCACTGTCGGCATTCTCGCCATCCGGAACGAAGCGGATGGAATCAGTACTGCGCAGGAGCAGAGCGGAGTTGGCTGATACCACCCCCACATCGGTCCAGCCGGCACCGGTGTTGTATTGCCAGACACCATTGCCAGAGGTGAGTGAGGTCATGGCAATCCCATTGACCGCGCCACTGTCAACATCTGCGGACGAGGCACCGAGCAAGGCCGCAACCGTGTCACCGGCATTGCCGGTGGCATCTTCGCTGATCGTCGTCAGGGTTGGGGCCGCAGCAGTCAGAACCGGGGCATCGTTGACTGCCGTGACCGTAAGTGAGGCTGTATTGGTCGCCGTACTGAAAGCGGTTGTGCCACCGTTGGTGGAAGTGTCCACCTTGGTTCCGGCTGCACCAGAGGTTTTATCCCAGGCCCGATAGGTGATGGTCACTGCATCCGCATTCAGCCCGTCCGGAACAAAACGAATGGAATCCGTGCTGCTCAGGAGCAACGCCGAAGCATCCGAAACCACTCCCACATCGGTCCAGCCGGCACCCGTATTGTATTGCCAGGTTCCATTGCCCGAGGTCAGAGAGGTGATGGCCAAACCGGCAACCATTGCCCCGGAATCCACATCCGTGGCGGAAACACCCAAAATGCTGGCGACGGTGTCACCGGCATTGTTCGTGGCATCCTCGGTAATCGTGGTCAGGGTCGGAGCCGCT
>JADGCO010000052.1:0-4385 GCA_015228935.1 Magnetococcales bacterium
CCAAACCCCACCAGGGGGAAGGGCGCAGCCCTTCCCCCTGGACCCCCTTCCCAGTTTTTCATTCATTTTTTTTGCAATGGCTTTGCAGACATTTCAAGACCCGTTCCACGGGCGGGAATTCATTGAAGAGAAAGCCATGCGCCTCAAACCAGGCTGAACTCTCCAGGCGTTTTTTTCTTTCCGGATCCCGATACAAGGCACGATCCACCCCCAGAACCAGGGGCAGCGAATCGGAAGCTTTTTCCAGACTCTCCAGACGCTGTTCCAACAAGGCGGCATGCCAACGGTGGAACAATTCCACATGCACCGGATCACCATGGGGTGTCAGGAAGGTCCAATCAGGAATCCAAACCTCCTGTCCCTCCCGATGCAAAATTTCCGCTGCGGATGCCATCTGCCAACCCGGCGGGGCCTGTTCCTGAAACTGCTGACCAAATACCTGAAACTCACGCGGCTGATACCCGGCCAGCCGGGCATAATGCGAACGCAGGGCGGATTTTTCATCCAGGATGAACTGCTGAGGTGGCCGACCCTGCATGCGCACCTCGGCCTCCAGGGTCCACGATTGCAAATCGCAAAAGGCCGGCAAGGCCAGGGCCAGTTGCAACCCGTATTTCCGGTTGCCCTGGAACAGGGAGAGGGGTCCATCGAGATGCAATTGATAACTGGCCTGGCCTGTTTGCCGAATCCGAAAAAGCAACCGGAAAAACCGTAAATATTGGAAAAACCGTCGCAGAGGCACAATGCGACTCTCCCGCAAGGTCACGGTCATGGCCTGGGAAAAAAACAACAATCCCTGTGCCTGCGCCAGGTTGTACCGCTGCAACAGGTCTTCTGCCGTGGGGGCGTCAAAACCCTCCAGGGGCTGGCGAATCGGCAGGTCTGCATACAGACGGGCGGCCACCTGATCCGGGTCCGGACCATAAGGTTCGGTCACCAGACGCCGGTATTGTTCCAGATCCCCCATATCCGGTTGGCGCAACAGTGTGGTGGCCCGTGCCAGAATGGCCACCCTTGCTGCGGCAATTTCGGCATCCGCCTCGCGAAATTGACAACGATCCAATAAAAGTTTATTCAACCCCTTGGCAACCAGGGGCGTGCGTTGGGCATTGATGACCGGTTGGGTCAGTTCGGTGAGATCTTCCAGCCCCTGGCCCAGGTTGTCCCGGTAAATTCCGGTCAACTCTGTGGCCAGATTCAACAACATCTGGTTCTCCACATCGATGAAACGCGGATAGATCCGACCCTGCCGGACCGTAAAACGCAACAGGTCGCGGGTCAGCATGTCGCCCCGCCAGGCGACTTCTGGTAGGCCAGATGCTGCCGTCGCCGCTCACTGGTGAAGGTTTCTGCCGTATCCTCGGAAACGAGTTCATAGAGAATGGCCTGCTTTCCCTCCCTGGGCCGCAAAATCCGTCCCAGTCGCTGGACGTGTTCACGCACCGACCCGGTGCCGGAAACAATGATCCCCACGGCCACATTGGGCACATCCACCCCCTCGTTGAGAACCCGGGAGGTCACCAGGCAATCCACCTCCCCGGCCCGGAACAAATCCAGAAAATGTTTGCGTTCCGAAACCCGGGTTTTGTGGGTGATGACCGGGAGAAAGAAGGTTTCGCCGATGGTATAGGCCGTGGCATTGTCGTCGGTGAAGAGCAACGCCTGTTCTCCCCGATGCTGGCGCAACAGATGCCAGACCGTCCGCAACTTGGCCCGCGATGCCCGTGCCAGACGCTTTTGCATGCGATACGCGGCAAACGCCTCCCTGCCTTCCCGCGACCGGGCACAAACCTGAATGAAGCGTGTCCACCCCTCGGGCGTACTCACCCGCAACCCATTCTCCTGGGCAAATCGTCGATATTGACCATAGGCCGCATCGTAGGCCTGCCGCTCGTCCGGATCCAGGATCACCGGCACCCGCTCCAGCCGGTAGGGTGCCAGATATTTGCCTTCAAGTTCGGTGATTTCACTGCGATGACACACGGCTCCCAACAGATCATACAAATCCGCTTCGTGACCATCGGTGCGTTCCGGGGTGGCGGTCAGCCCCAGCCGGAACGGGGCAATGCTCATGATGGCCACCTGGCGGGTGGATGGAGCCGGCAGGTGGTGACACTCATCACAAATCAGGAATCCAAACCGGTTGCCCAACCGCTCCAGATGAATCAAGGCGGATTCATACGTGCTGACGGTCATGGGGTGCTGGACATGATCGCCTCCCCCCCAGAGTCCAATTTCCGTGGCAAAGGCACGGTGCAACTGTTCGTACCACTGGTGCATGAGGTCGATGGTGGGGACCAGGATCAGGGTGTCCCGTTGCACCTGTTCGATGGCCAGACGTGCCACCAGGGTCTTGCCGGCCCCGGTGGGAAGGACGACCACCCCTTTTTTGCCCGCTGCCAGCCAGGTACGCAAACTTTCGCTCTGATGGGGGCGTGGCTGGTGTTCATCCCGGGTCCGAAAGTCCCGTTGCTCAAACCCCCTGGCCAGGTCCTGATAGGGAATTTTTGCCCGGTGCAAGGTCAGAACAATGGGTCCATAATGGCGTCCTTCGGCCCGATAACAGCCAACCCGCTCATCCCATTCTACATAGGTGGCCACCAGGGCCGCTTCGGTCGGTGTGGCAACAATTTTCAGGGTACCCAGGTCAAAGGCAATCTGTATCATGGCAACCCATCAGAAGAGTCGAAAAATGGATCCGGCACGAGAATACCAGAAGAACCGCCACCGGATAAGGGCTTGCCAGATATTTCAGGTCGAAATGAATCCGCGAATGGCATCACATGCATGACAACAATTGCCCAACTCGGAAACATAAAAATCAGTGTTTACGCTGATGACCATCCTCCACCACATTTTCATGTAACATCCCCCGATGCAGACGCAATCGTGCGCATCAGGGACATGGTTGTCATGGGATGTGACGGATTGCATGCAGACATCAAGGTTGCCATGAAATGGGCCAAACATCATCGGGAAAAGATTCTGTTGACCTGGATCTACATGAATGGATAGAGGAAACATTATGAACATGCAACGTATCGCATCCGTTCGCGCCATCCCGGGAACGCTTTCCCTGGTCGTGACCTGGCAGAATGGTACGAAAAACCTGGTTGACATGACATCTGTCATTCGACGCTCCGCACCACTCCAGCACCTGGCAGACACAACAAAATTTGCCGAAGTTGCCGTGATCGACTGGGGTTGTGCCATTGGTTGGCACGGCGACCTGGGATATGGTGCGGATACCCTTCTTGAACACATCCACCAACAAACGACGAATCACCCACAAACCATGCATGCAGCCGTATGAAAGTCAATATACTCGAAACCCGGGATGCCTATCGCGGATATTTTCACCTGCAACAGGTCCGTTTGCAGTATGAGCGCTTCGACGGTTCCATGAGCCGTGAAATCATTCTGGAGGCCATACGCCGCATGGACGCGGTGGCGGTGCTGCTTTATGACCCATGGGCGGATGTGGTGGCCATGGTCACGCAGTTTCGCCTGGGACCCTACTTCAACGAAACCAGGGGGTGGAGCCTGGAAGTGGTGGCTGGCCTGATGGATACCGGCGATGCCGACCCGGAAACCGCTGCCCGGCGCGAAACCCGGGAAGAGACGGGGATCACCGTGCATGCCTTGCACCCCATCATCCGTTATTATCTGGCTCCCAACAGCAGTACCGAAGCCATCCATCTGTATCTGGGCGTATTTGACAGTCGCATTCCCCCCGAAGGCGGCGGTGGTCTGGAAGAAGAAAACGAGAATATACGTCTCCTGATGGTTCCGTATGAAAGTTTGCAAAAACGGCTCCAGGATGGGGAGATCAACAATGCCACCTCCATCATTGCCGTCCAGTGGCTGCACATGCATCGGGATCGGTTGCGGGAACAGATTGATTCTGGACCGGTTGGGTCATGATCGACTTTCCGCAAACTGGCGGATCACCTCCAGCAATTTTTTCTTGCTGATCGGTTTGATCAGGAAGGCATCACAACCGGCTGCGCGGCTGCGTTCCACCTCTCCCTCCAGGGCATGGGCAGTCAGGGTCACGATGGGCAACCGCGGTTTCCGGGTCTCCGCCTCCCATTGACGAATCAACCGGGTGGCCGAATAACCATCCATGACCGGCATTTGTACATCCATGAATACCAGGTCAAAGGTATTCTCCATGATGAGCTGCACAGCCTCCTCACCGTGAATGGCCAGGATCAATTCATGAGGCGTTTTTTTCAGGTAGGTCTGGACCAACAAGCGATTGTCTTCCGCATCGTCCACCAGCAGAATGCGCAAGGTGGAACCACCGGTGACAATCGGGGCAGCCTTGGGTTCGGGGGCCAGAGGAGTGGCTTCGGAAACTACCGATGTGGATTCAGGAACCA
>JADGCO010000052.1:4484-29895 GCA_015228935.1 Magnetococcales bacterium
ACTGCCGTGGATTCAGGAACCACTGCCGTGGATTCAGGAACCACTGCCGTGGATTCAGGAACCACTGCCGTGGATTCGGCTCTTCCCGCTACGGATTCGCCAGTCATGAGTGCAGGGTCGAAAATCGGGGGGGTGGATCCAGGAGTCAAGGTGGTGGGTCCGGGAGGCTCGACAGGGTGCAGTGGCAAGGTTACATGGAAGGTGCTGCCCACTCCCGGCTTGCTTTCGACCCGGATTCGCCCCTTCAACAATGCCACCAGACGCGCACAAATGGCCAAACCCAGACCGGTACCCCCATAACGACGGGTCACACTGGAATCCACCTGGGAAAAGGCCTCGAATATGTATTGCTGATGTTCCTTATCAATACCGATGCCCGTGTCATGCACCGCGATGGACAACAATCCGGCCTGATCCACTGTGGTTTGCAAAACGACTTTCCCCTGTCCGGTAAACTTGATGGCATTACCCAACAGATTGAACAACACCTGCCGCACCCGGAGCCGGTCGATGACAATCCATTCTGGAACGTTTTCGGCCACGTCATGTTCAAGGTGAATTCCCTTGTTGGCAGCCATGGATCCCAATAAATCGGTCATTTCTTGCAGGAGCAGACGAAGATTGACCGGCTCCTGGACAATTTCCATCCGCCCGGACTCGATCCGGGACAGGTCCAGAATCTGGTTGATCAAATCCAGCAGGGTATGACCTGCACTCTGCAATTTGGTCACATATTCCTTCTGCTCTGGATGCAGATCGGATTCGAGCAACATGTCGCTCATGCCGATGACCACGTTCATGGGAGTCCGGATCTCATGACTCATGGTGGCCAGGAATTCGCTTTTGGTCAGGTTGGCTTTTTCGGCCTGTTCCCTGGCTTTTTCGGCCTGTTCCCTGGCTTTTTCGGCCTGTTCCCTGGCCTGTTCGGCTTGTTCTCTGGCCTGGATCATGGCCATTTCGGCTTCCTTGCTGGCGGTGACATCCCTCAAGACGAAGATCAACCACTCCACCATGTTCTGTGCATCCTTGACCGGATACAACGTCCAATCCCAATAGGTGGTACCCCATTCCGGGTGGTCCGGAAATTTGAATGGTTTGCCGATGATCGTGAAAGGCTCCCCGGTCTTGACCACCTGCCGGAAGATGGTCTCATTTTCGGCATGCGGATAGAGCGAAAAATGGTTTTTGCCTGGAAAGAACTCCGCATCCCTGGCACAGGCCTCGGCATAGGAACGATTGACCCGGATAAAATTGAAATCCCGATCCAGAAAGGCGATGGAGAGGTGGGTCGTGTTGAACAATTTTTCCAAAAAATTGTTGGATTGTTGCAGGGAGTGCTGCCGGTCGGTAATCTCCCGGGTCATGGTGTTGAAAGCATGACCAATAAAAGCAAAATCGCCGACCAGATTGTTGCTGACGAGATCCATTCTGCCGGCGGGATTATTGCTGACAAAATCCGTTCTGTCAGCGGAAATGTCAGACATGATCATTTGAATGGTGGAGAGGGGGCGGGTGACATGGCGACGAATGACAAAACCAATTGCAGCAAAAAGGACCAGAAAGGAGATTCCGTGCAAGACAAGGCCGTACATGAACTCCTGACGGATTGTATGTGACAGGTCAGTCGCGGGAATTTTGATACTCAGGATGCCCCGCAGATCGCCTTCCCTGTAGTCAAAGGCATCCTTGAAGAGAGCCTGGATGGTGGGATGGGCATCCTCTTTTCGACCGTGGCATTTCAGGCAATAGCGCTCGACATGAATGGGCCGGGCATAGTGATAGAACGGCCTGCCGTCGGCGGTCCTGAAAGGCTGGAAATACACCTCTTTTTGGGGTTGGTTGCGGAAAAAGCGAATCGCTTCCATCTGGACCGGGTCCGCTGCATTGTCAGGGTTGCGCGGACGATCCGAGACATTGTTGAACGTCAGACCGGAACCACTCCAATTGGGAAAATCCCGGGAAATCTTTCCCAATGCATAGGCCGGCAACAAGCCCAGCGTGTTTTCGGTCAAGGGCAGTTCGCTGTTGAGAAATAATTGGTGATAATAGCGCCGGGTGGCCATGAGAATACCACGGATCTGCTCGGCAAGATGAAACACGTCTTGTTCGGCATGTCGTTGCATCCGTTGCAGGGACAACAGCTCAAGGACGGTAAAGGATGCCAGCATGACAGAAAAAATGATGATCAACAGGCGATTTTGCAGTTTCATACACAAACCGGATTTTACTTGTCAGATACTTGCGGTGCCTGGAAATCTTCCCAATAACAGGCAATCCCCCCGATCTCAAGCAGTACCACCACCCCGTTGAGAATACCAGGAAAATCTCCGGGAATTTCTGAATTTATAAGGTGATCTGACATGTTTCTGTTACGCTTGGCCTCATGCCGGGAAGATTGCCGGGAGAGTGTGGCCACTTCCGGTCACCTCCGACCACATTTGGTCACAATATTTTTGTGACTCCTGGGGTCTGTTCGGAAAAAGCAGCATGATTTCAAATAATAGACAAAAAAACGGCGAGAAATCCGGAGATTCACCGACAGCGCCACAGGCTCCGGGCCGGGAAAGTTGCCGGGAAATGTTTGGACCCCTTGGCTTCCTGAGAGAAACAGGGTATGGTGAGGAATGGAGTTCGCGGAAGGGTCTGATCTGTGCGTAGTCGGCTGTTGCCGGCTTTTTTTTTGAGGGAGCCATATTTTCAAGAACATCGCCGGGTCAGGCAAAAAGGTGGATGCACCATGCCGGACAGGGTGAGACACGTTTGTGTCAATTGACGGAAAAACTCCCTGGAGCCGGTGCATGCGCGGTGTTGGATGTGGAAAATGAATGGATCAGGTGCAAATTGCACCGTGGAGTGTTGCGGGGGATGAACAGGAATGACATCCTCCCGGCATTGGGTGGTGCTGCCAGTCAGGTGCAAATTGTGCGTAAACCGTTTGACCTGATCAGCAAGGCCAATTTGGAAGTCGATTTTCAGGAAGAGTGAGCGGACTGAGGCCATGGCAGGGGAAATCATGCAGGTTGTGGAGCAGGTTGCCCGGGAAAAAGGGATCGACCGGCAAATCGTCATCGACGCAATGGAAACAGCCATATTGACCGCCTCGCGGAAAAAATATGGTGCCAACAAGAATATCCAGGCACGATTCGACAACAGGTCCGGTGAGTTTGTCCTGAACCAGTTGCGGGAAGTGGTGGAACCCACCCTCCAGGTGGACGACCCGGATCTGCGCATTTCGCTGGAAGATGCCCGGAGACTGAATCCCGGTGCCAAACCAGGCGATTTTATCGCCGAGGCTCTGCCCACCATCGAATTTGGCCGCATCGCCGCCCAGACAGCCAAACAGGTGATCGTCCAGAAGGTGCGCGAAGCCGAACGCGAACGCATCTTCCAGGAATATGTGGATCGCAAAGGCCAACTGGTCAACGGCCTGGTCAAACGGGTGGAGCGCAACAATATCTACGTGGACCTCGGTCGCACATCCGCCTTCCTGCCCCACGAAGAACAATTGCCTCGGGAACACTATCGCCCGGGAGACCGGATCCGGGCCTACATCTTCGATGTCCGGGACGCCACACGCGGACCGCAGGTGATCCTCTCCCGTACCCACCCGGAAATGGTGACCCGGTTGTTTGAAATGGAAGTGCCGGAAATCTACGATGGACTCGTGGAAATTCGCGCCGTGGCACGCGATCCGGGCTACCGCAGCAAAATTGCCGTCCGCTCCAACGATGCCCATGTGGACCCGGTCGGAGCCTGCGTGGGCATGCGGGGCTCCCGTGTCCAGGGCGTGGTCACGGAGCTGCAAGGCGAACGCATCGACATCATCGAATGGAATGCCGATCCCGCCGTCTTCGTCTGCAATGCCCTGGCCCCGGCTGAAGTGTCCAAAGTGGTCATGGACGAAGAAGAAAAAAGCATCAAGGTGGTGGTCAACGAGGATCAACTCTCCCTCGCCATCGGTCGTCGCGGACAAAACGTTCGCCTCGCCTCGGACCTGACCGGCTGGCGCATCGACATCATCACCGAACAGGAAGAACTCAACAGCCGCACCGAAGAGTTCCATGAACTGGCCAAAGGGTTCATGGCCACCCTGGATATCGATGAAGAGATCGCCAGCGCCCTGATCCAGGAAGGCTTCACCACCAGCGAGGAAGTGGCTTACATTCCCCTGGAAGAGCTGGCCAGCATCGAAGGCTTCGATGAGGAAATCGCCAAAGAACTGCGCAATCGCGCCCGGGACCAACTGTTGCAACAGGCACTGAAGACCGAGGAACGCAAAGTGGAATTGGAAATTGATCCAAGATTGTCCAAACTGGAGGCCATGCCCGAAGGCATGATCGTTCCACTGGCGGAAAAAGGTATACGTGACCTGGATGCCCTGGCAGACTTGAGTACCGACGAGTTCATGGAGCTGGTCGTCAATACCACCATGACCCAAAATGATATCGAGGCGTTGATCCTCGAAGCACGGCGCGTGGCAGGATGGTTTGATGAAAGTGAAAAACCGAAAGAAAAAACAAGGAAAACAGGAGGAAAAAAGACCGGATGAGCAACCGGAAAATATCCCCTTCCGCACCTGTCTGATCAGCCGGATAACATTCCCACGCAATCATCTGCTTCGATTTGTCGTGGACCCAGCCGGACAGTTGGTGGAAGATCTGCCAGGAAATCGGCCAGGACGCGGTGTCTATATCCAACCAACCCGGCAGCATGTTATAAAGCTTGTCCGACGCCAGGGGCAGTTGCAACGGTTGAGCCGCCATCCCCTGATCCTGCCGGATCCCGAAGTGCTGCAAGAACGTATCTCCCAGGCACTGACCCGCAGGTTGATCGATGGCATCGGACTGGCCCGGCGTGGTAAAATGCTTTCCATCGACAAACCCCTGGAACTGCCCAGCCAGGAACAGATGGGCGCAGCCTGTGGCCAAATAACAGCACCCCTACTGGCACTCCCGGAAGGAAAAATGGCACGACGAGTCCGGGCCGATGTCCTGCGATGGCAAACGTTTTTCTCGTCGTGAAGGTCTGGAAAAAAGCAGGGACGGATTTTCCAGCAGGTAAACCAAAACAGCAGCGGAGACGTATTCGTTGAGAGACGACACCAAGAAGACCGCGAATAGCGATGGGAAGTTGAGTCTGAAGGCACCGCGCCGGATCGTTCTCAAAAAAACGGTGGAGGGTGGTTCCATAAAACAGAACTTTTCCCACGGCCGCAGCAAGAGCGTCGTCGTGGAAGTGCGCCGCAAACGGACTTTCATCAAGGCTGGATCGGGAGTCCATTCCGAAGACCCCACGGCGCTCCAGGTGGCCCACGAAGAGTCATCTCATCGAGGTTCTCATGAAGAGCCACAAGTGGGGCATGAAGACAGGGACAAGGAACACCATATCCTGCTGCCCATGACCCAGGAAGAACGTCAGGCTTTCGAGCAGGAAAGTCTCGAACACCCGCACCCGGAACAGACACACCCGGGACCAGACCGTGCGGAACAGACGCACCTGGAACCGGACCACCCGGAACAGACACACCTGGAACCAGGTCGTCCAGAACCGGGACACCCGGGACCGGAGCGTCTGGAACAGGCACGCCAGGAACCGGAACGTCCGGAACAAGCGCACCTGGAACAGAATCAACCGGAACAGGAACATCCGCAACCGAAGCATCCAGAGCAGGCTCACCTGGAACAGAATCAACCGGAACAGGAACATCCGGAACAAGATGGGCAAGGACAAAAACACCCTGCCGACCCGTTGCAGGTCACCGTGCAACCGGTCGGGCATGAACGCCCGCATGCTCCCGAACAAAAACCCGACGAAATCGCGCCCGTACAGCCCCAGAGTGTGCTGCACCCGACTGAACAGCAGGTTGAAAAAAATAAAGAAATGGAACAACACTCCGGGAAACAACCCACCGGGCAGCAAAAAGTCGAGCAACCGAAGAGCAACCAGCAACAAAAAAGTGGGCAAACCCACGCTGGACGCCCCAGGTTCGAGAATCGGGCCTCAGAAAAACCGACACCCCCTTCCTATGAAAAAAAATCCGGTGCCGCCGAAACTGGCAAACAGTCGGAATCCGGTGCCTCCCGGGACAAAAAAGCCAATACCTACCATGGTGCCGCATCACCCCATGCGAACAGGGGAGCCCCCGGTAACGCAAAGGCTGGAAGAGACAAGGGCAGAGGAAGAGATCGGGGCGGAAGACCGGGTTCGGTGGTGGTGACAGCCAAGCTGCCGGTTATCGATGAAGCAGCGATTTCTCTGGATGGTGTCGCTTCCCAAGAGGATGACATTGTGCCGGAACTCCTGGCAGGCGTCGTGGTCGATACCGTCGGACTGGAAAAAACCGACGGCAAACGCAAACTGACCCGCCTGCAACGGGAAGAAGTGGCCCGTAAAAAAACCGAAGACCTCGTCACCAAACGTCTCTCCCAGTTGGAAGAGCTGCGCGAACAGAAACGCCGTATCGAAGAGCAGCGTACCCTGGAAATCGAAGGACAACGCCTGACACAAAATCGCGAAACCCTGAAGACCAAGGGAAAACGCAAGGGACGCAAGGGAGCCGGAGCGGCATCGACCAGCGGTTCCGGAGGCGGACAGGGTGGTGGTGGTGGCGGCGGCGGTTCCTCGAACCAGGGGCGGAGCGGGCGCGGCGGTCGTGAAGAACGGCGCGTCGAAGGACCACCGGCTCCCGTGGTGCGGGAAGTGATCATTCCGGAAACCATCACCGTGGCCGAGTTGGCCAGCCGCATGGCGGTCAAATCGTCGAAAGTCATCAAGCTCCTGTTCAGTCAGGGGGTGATGGTGACCATCAATCAGGTCCTGGATCAGGACACGGCCACCCTGCTTGTGGAAGAGATGGGACATCGGACCAAACAGGTCTCGATTGGTGCCGACATCGAAGCCGAACTGGCCGATGCCGGGGATCATCCGGAGATGCTGTCGGAACGCTGGCCCGTGGTCACCGTCATGGGCCATGTGGACCATGGCAAGACCTCCCTGCTGGATGCCATTCGCAAAACCAATGTGACCGCCGGCGAACATGGCGGCATCACCCAACATATCGGTGCCTACCAGGTCACCACCTCCAGCGGCAAACGCATCACCTTCCTGGATACCCCCGGTCACGCCGCCTTCACGGCCATGCGGGCGCGGGGTGCCAAGGCCACGGACATCGTTGTCCTCGTGGTTGCGGCCGACGATGGCGTCATGCCACAAACCATGGAAGCCGTCAGCCATGCCAAGGATGCCGGGGTGCCCATCGTGGTGGCCATCAACAAGATCGACAAACCCAATGCCAACCCCGACCGGGTCATGCAACAACTCTCCGAACATGGCCTGGTCCCGGAGGTCTGGGGGGGCGACACCATTTTCGTGCCGCTCTCGGCCAAAAGCGGGGCGGGACTCGAAAATCTCGAAGAGATGATCCTCTTGCAGGCCGAAATGCTCAATCTCAGGGCCAACCCGGACCGTCGGGCGCGCGGAGTGATCATCGAGGCCAATCTGGATCGTGGTCGCGGGGCCGTGGCCACCTGTCTGGTCCGCAACGGCACCTTGCGGGTGGGTGATGTGTTTGTGGTCGGCCACGAATGGGGCAAGATTCGCGGCCTGCTGACCGACCGGGGCGAAAGTGTCACCTCAGCCGGCCCTTCCACCCCCGTGGAAGTGATCGGCCTCTCCGGCATTCCCAAGGCCGGTGACAATCTGGTCGTGGTCCCCGATGAACGCCGGGCACGCGAAATTGCCTCGTTCCGCGCCCAAAAGAGCAAGGAACAGGAACAGGCCCGCCAATCCCCGGCCAAACTGGACGATCTGTTCGATCAGATCAAGGAAGGGGAAAAGGCCGACCTGAAAGTGGTCATCAAAGGCGACGTGCAAGGTTCGGTCGAGGCCCTGTCGGATGCCCTGCGCAAAATTGAACATCCGCTGGTGCAGGTGACTGTCATCCACATGGGTGTCGGTGGCATCAACGAATCCGATGTCATGCTCGCCGTGGCCTCCGATGCCGTGGTGGTGGGCTTCAATGTCCGCGCCGATGCCAAGGCCCGCGAACTCTCCAAACGGGAAAAAGTGGACCTGCGTTTCTACAATGTCATCTACAATCTGGTGGATGATGTCAAACGCGCCATGGAAGGGATGCTGGAGTCCACCTACAAGGAAAACGTTACCGGCCATGCCCAGGTGCGCGAACTGTTCCGCATCTCCAAGGTCGGCAATGTGGCCGGCTGCATGGTCACCGACGGGGTGATTCTCCGCAACTCCCTGGTTCGCCTGCTGCGCGACAATGTCGTGGTCCATCAAGGCTCCATCTCCGCCCTGAAACGCTTCAAGGAGGATGCCCGGGAAGTGCGCGAAGGGGTGGAGTGCGGCATCAGCCTGGATAAGTTCAGCGATATCAAGGTCGGCGATATCATCGAAGTCTTTGTGCGAGAGGAAGTGCGTCCCACCATATCCGAATGATGCGCATCGGTGTTCTTGAGGTGCGTCTGCACCTGCCCGGCGTGCATTCCCTGAAAGAAAAACGGAGTATCGTCAAGGGATTGCTCGCCAGGATTCGAAATCAGTTTGAGGTTGCTGCCGCCGAGGTGGACCATCTGGATCTCTGGCAGTCCGCCGGACTCGGCATGGCCGCAGTGGGCAACGATACGGCCTTGCTGCAAAGCCGGTTGCGCAAGGTGGTCACTTTCATCGAACAGAGTGGCCAGGCAAGCGTGGCGGATTTTCGGGTGGATGTGATCACATGAGCGTGCGCACCGAGCGGGTTCGTGTACAAATTCGACGGGAAATTGCTGCCATGCTGGAGCGTGGCGAGGTCAAGGATCCGCGCCTGACCGGCCTCATATCCATCTCCGACGTGGAGGTGAGCCGGGATCTCAGTTATGCCACGGTCTTTTATTCCATCCTGGGTCCCGCAGAGGCTGATGAAAAGAGCTGCGAGGCCCTGAACCATGCAACAGGCTTTATCCGCAGTCGCCTCGCCCGCCGTTTGAAGCTTCGCCAGATTCCCATCCTGCGCTTTGTCAAGGACACCTCGTTCGAGTATGGCAACCAGATGGATCGTTTGCTGCAATCCCTGCACATACCGGCCCCGGAAGAAGAAAAATAGCAGGAAATCCGTCCCATGGACCACGCGACCCTGACCTTGCCCATCAAGGGCATGAAATGTGCCTCCTGTGCCGGGCGGGTGGAACGCCGATTGAAGGATTTATCCGGCGTGGCGCATGTGGCCGTCAATCTGGCCGTCCACCAGGTCACCGTGACCGGCACTGCTGCCGTGGCGGATGTGGTGGCTGCGATCACCGCCACGGGCTTTTCCGTACCCACGGTGCAGGAGACATTTCGCATCGAGGGTCTTTCATGTGCCGCGTGTGTGCATCGCACCGAAATGGCCTTGCAGGCGGTACCCGGGGTGCAAAGCGCCAGCGTCAATCTGGCCGAGGCCACGGCGACGGTCACCTATATGACCCCGCCTGCCGACTATGGCACCCTGGGCCAGGCCGTGGCCAAAAAGGGCTTTCGTCTGGTGCGTCTGGAAGAGACCGCCGACCCCCTGGTGCAGATGGAGCAGGAGCAACAGCAGGAATATCAGGATTTGCGTCTGCGTCTGGGGGTGGGGGCCGTACTGGCCACGTTGGCCATGGTTCTGGCCCACTGGCAAATGTTCGATTTGCAGCACATCCTGGCCATTCCCACCTCCCTCAATCATGGCCTGCAAGGATTGTTGGTGACCCCGATACAATTCTGGGCCGGCTGGCGTTTTCATGCCAACACCCTGGCGGTTGCCCGGCATGGGGGTGCCAACATGCACACCCTGGTGACCATCGGCACTTTCAGTGCCTACCTTTATTCCCTGCTCGTGTTGTTGGCTCCTGGTCTCTTTCAGGGCCAGGGCCTCGCGGCGGAAGTCTATTTTGATACCTCCGGCACCATCATTGTTTTGATTTTGCTGGGACGATTTTTGGAGGCCCGGGCCAAGGGGCGGACTTCTTTGGCCATTCGCGGGCTTATGGGTCTTGTTCCCCGGCGTGCGCGTGTCATTCGCAAGGGGCAGGAGGAGGAAATTCCTCTCTCGGCGGTCGTGCCCGGTGATCGGGTGGTGGTGCGTCCCGGCGAAAAAATTCCGGTCGATGGTCGCCTGCTCGATGGTCTCTCCAGTGTCGATGAGTCGATGTTGACCGGTGAATCCATGCCGGTGACCCGTGGCCCTGGTGACCCGGTCATAGGCGGCACCATCAATCGTACCGGGACTTTTACCTTCGAGGCCGAAAAGGTCGGACGGGAGACGGTTTTGGCGCATATTGTGGCCATGGTGCGTCGGGCACAGGGGTCGAAGCCGCCCATTGCCCATCTGGCCGACCGGATTGCCAGTGTGTTTGTGCCGGTGGTGCTGGGCATTGCGACCTGCACGTTTTTATTATGGTTCTGGCTGGGTCCCTCTCCTTCGATCAACTATGCCTTGTCCAATTTTATTGCCGTGTTGATCATTGCCTGTCCGTGTGCCCTGGGGCTGGCGACGCCCACGTCCATTCTGGTGGGGACCGGTCGTGGTGCCGGGATGGGCATTCTCATTCGCGGCGGCGAGTCGCTGGAGACGGCCCACAAGGTCAATGTGGTGGTGTTCGACAAGACCGGGACGCTGACCCACGGGAAGCCGGCCCTGACCGATTGGAGCGGCACGGATGGTGTCTTGGCCCTGGTGGCGGGGGCGGAGAGTCGTTCGGAACATCCGGTGGCCCTGGCCGTGGTACAGGCTGCCCGGGCCAGGGGTCTGGACCTGCTGCAACCGGAGCAGTTCGAGGCGGTGCCGGGTCAGGGGGTACGGGCGCGGGTGGCTGGGCAGGACATTCTGGTTGGCACCCGGCACCTGCTGACCGAGGCCAATGTGGCCATCCAGACCGGTGACATCCTGGCCACGCAACTGGAGGAGGCCGGCAAGACAACCCTGCTGGTGGCCGTGAATGGAGAGTTGGCGGGCGTCATGGGGGTGGCCGATACGGTGCGCCAGGAGAGTCGGGCGGCTGTTGCCGCTTTGCAGGCCATGGGAATCCGGGTCATCATGTTGACCGGTGACACCCGACGCACGGCCCAGGCCATTGCCGCGCCACTGGGCATCGATCACATTCGTGCCGGGCTTCTCCCGGAACAGAAAAGTGCTGAAATTCAAAAACTTCAGCAAGAGGGCAACATTGTCGCCATGGTGGGTGACGGGATCAACGATGCCCCGGCATTGGCTTTGGCACATGTCGGAATTGCCATGGGGGCAGGCACGGATGTCGCCATGGCTGCCGCCGACATTACTCTCATGTCCAACGATCCGCGTGGGGTTGCCAAGGCCATTCATCTTTCCCGGGCCACCTTGCGCAACATTCGCCAAAATCTTTTTTGGGCCTTTGCCTACAACATCATCCTGATTCCATTGGCTGCCGGGGTGTGGTTTCCCTGGTTTGGTATTTTGCTGTCGCCGGTTTTTGCCGCTGCCGCCATGGCATTTTCCAGTGTGACCGTGGTGACCAATGCCCTGAGATTGAAAGAATATCCAAAAATTTGATCAACGCATGGTGGTTCTGAAATCCATGAAATTTTGTCCCATTTGTGCGCAGGCATTGACGATCAGGGAGATTGACGGCAAGAGCCGTGCTGCCTGTCCGACCTCGGGTTGCGGCTTTGTTTTCTGGGACAATCCGGTACCGGTGGTGGCCGGAATTGTCGAGATCGGGACGGGTGTTGTTCTGGCCCACAACAAGGCTTGGCCCTCGGGCAAATATTCCGTGATTACCGGATTTTTGGAACGTGGCGAAACCCCCGAGGCCGGGATTGTCCGGGAGACACGGGAGGAGTTGGGATTGCACGCCACGGCCACGGCCCTGGTCGGTCTCTATCCCTATGCCAGGGCCAACCAGATTATCATGGCCTACCATTTGACTGCCGAGGGTGAGATTGTATTGGGGGAAGAGTTGGATGATTATCGCATCATTCCCAAAAACCGACTCAAAGGGTGGGATTTTGGGACCGGATTGGCGGTGACGGATTGGTTGAATGGAGTGATCAGCGCTTCTGCTTCGCAACCGACTGGAAAAGATGGATAGTTTTGGACAGTTCCCGGATTGTTTGGCCGGATTGGCACAAACGATGCCCAAGACCCACAAACCCGAGTGCATGAAAGTGGAGACCCGTACAGCATGTTTTCCCTCAAAGACAACAGCAGACTCTCCATAGAAGAGTTTCTCGCCGATCCGACGACCCCCATCCTGATCGACGTGCGCGGCAGCACGGATGCCGATCCCACCATCCCGGGTTCCATCCGGGTCTACGTGCTGGACATTGACGAACACACGAGCGCTTTTGAAAAGCGGTTCGAGTCGCAACTGGCCCGGCGGCCCATGCTGCTCTATTGCAGCAAGGGGGAAAGCAGTGGCTATCTGCAAAAAAAATTTTCCAAAAAATATCGGGTTTTGAGTCTGCAAGGGGGGATGGTCGCCTATCTGACCACCATTTCCCGCCTGCTCCATGATCACCCCTATGGCGACTCGAAAAAAAAGGGGGATACCATGGTCAAACTTCTGAAAACCCTGACCAATCGCGAAACTGATCCGGCCACGTTCCGCAAAATCGTGAATCGCCTGCTCAGTTGCACCCCCAATCCAAAATTCAAGAAACTGGTGCGTTAACCTCTCTTGAACCGGCAGGTGCAGGTCAACTCTTGGGGGTCCTTATGACTCATCCCGAATCCTGGAGCCAGACAACCGAATACGACTCGCCCTGGAAAGAGCTTGGTGGCCTGACACTGTTCCGTAGTGGCAACACTTTGTGATATAAGGGCTTTTCCAGTTCCTCAAGGAGGAGGGAAGGCCATGGTGGGACCAGAAGTCGTTGTGGATGTCGGGTGTGTGAATCCGGAATGTGAACGATTTGGGATCAAGGGGTTGGGTGATGTAGTGATTCGTCGTCGGTATGGGACGAGCGGGATCCGGTTTCTTCGTTGCCGACGCTGTCAGCATGAATTTTCCGAACGGCATGGCACGCCGCTGTACGATCTTCGGATCTCCCAAGAGAAGATCGTAGCAGTGGTCAGCCACTTGGCGGAGGGAACTGGAGTCCGCAAAACGGCCCGGTTGACTGGGGTCTCCAGGGACACCGTTGGACGGATCCTCAAGCGGGTTGGAGACCATGCCAAGGAGGTTCACGACCTGTTGGTCGGCGACTGTTTTTTCCCGAACTTGATTATCGCTTCGGCTATTTGGCAATGGTTTTTATTGGGGCTTCGCCCCAAACCCACCAGGACTCTATCCTGGACCTGTCCGGTCGCCAGCCCCCTCGACCCCGTTTTAAACTGATCCGTGACCAAAATGATGATCAAGACTGGAATCCGCCCTGCGTGGCCTGGATTTTTTCCAGAAATTCAGCCTCGGTCAACACGGCAACCCCAAACTCCCTGGCCTTGGTCAGTTTGGAACCCGGGTCGGCACCGGCCACCACAAAATCCGTGCGGCGGGACACCGAACCGGAAACCTTGGCCCCCAAAGCTTCCAATCTGGCCCTGGCCTGGGTCCGTCCCATGGTGGCCAGGGTGCCGGTCAACACGACGGTCTGCCCCTCCAGGGGACGCAGGAGTCCGGCAGGGGTTCCAGCCCAGGTTTGCCAAGTGGAACTCGCACTTTTCAGACGGGCGAGAATTTCCTGGTTGCCGGGGGCACGAAAAAATCCATGCACCCGGGCAGCCACCTTGGGACCGACATCAGGGACGCCTTCCAGCTCTTCGAGGTTGGCATTTTCCAGATTGTCCAGGGTCTTGAAATGGGACGCCAGATTGCGGGCCGTGGCCTCGCCGACCTCGCGAATACCCAGCGCAAAGAGAAAACGGTCCAGGCCATGGTTTTTGCTGGCGGCAATGGCCTGCAATAAATTATCCGCCGATTTTTCCCCCATACGCTCCAGGGAGATGAGTTCCTGGCGCTTTTCCGTCAATGCGTACAGATCGGCAACGGTGGCGATCATGTCGGACTGCAACAGGGCATCCACCAGTTTTTCGCCGAGTCCCTCGATATCCAGGGCACGTCGGGAGGCAAAATGACGGATGCCCTCGCGACGCTGAGCCGGGCAAGACAACTCACCCGAACACCGGGCAATGGTCTCGCCCACCAACTGGATGACCGGGGCCTGACAAACAGGACAGTGGGTTGGACAGGCAAGCACCTCCGGCCGCATCCGGCCCTGTTCCACGACACCGACCACTTCCGGAATGACATCCCCCGCCCGACGCACACTGACCTGATCCCCTGGTCGCACATCCTTGCGTTGCAGCTCCTGAAAATTGTGCAGGGTGGCATTGGTGATGGTCACCCCCCCGACCACGACCGGTTCGAGACGGGCCACCGGGGTCAGGGCACCGGTACGCCCCACCTGGATTTCAATGGCCCGTACCCGGGTCAGGGCCTCGCGCCCGGGAAATTTATGCGCCACGGCCCAACGCGGGGTTCGGGTCAGGGTGCCCAGCCGCTCACAATCCTCGCGGGCATCCACCTTGTAGACAACGCCGTCAATTTCATAATCCAGACGATCACGCCGGGCCAGCAACTCCGCGTGGAATTCCAGACACCCCGCCACTCCCGTCACCACCCGCCGCTCTGGACAGACCGGAAAACCCCAGGCCGCCAGGTGATCCAGCAGGGCATGCCGGGTTTCCGGCAGAAATCCCCCCTCGACCAGACCCAGGCCATGACAAAAAAGCGTCAGGGATCGCTGGGCCGTGATGCGGGCATCAATCTGTCGCAGGCTGCCGGCAGCGGCATTGCGCGGGTTGGCAAAGGTGCGTTCACCACGGGCACGCGCCTGTTCATTGTAGGCTGCAAAGGCGGAAAGGGGCATGTACACCTCGGCCCGGACCTCCAGCAGGGTCGGCATGTTTTCGCCGACGATTTCCCGGGGCAGCCCGGCAAGAGTCCCGGCCTGGGCCGTCACCTCCTCGCCAACCCGACCATCGCCCCGGGTGGCAACCCGGACCAGGACGCCATGCCGATACACCAGACTGATGGCCAAACCATCCACCTTGGGCTCCGCCATATACTGCATCTCAGATATCTTTCCCAACCCCTCGCGAACACGCCGATCAAACTCCTCCACATCCGTCATGGAAAAAGCGTTGTCCAGGGAAAGCATGGGCACGCCATGAGCAACGGCAGCAAAAGCCGCCAGGGGCGGGGCACCCACCAATTGGGTCGGCGAATCGGGGGTGATCAGCTCCGGGAAACGGCTCTCCAGCTCCACAAGTTGCCGAAAGAGACGATCATAGGCCGCATCGGGAATTTCCGGGTCATCCAGGAGATGGTAACGATACGCATGGTGGCGCAACTCGTTACGCAGCATTTCCAACTGCCGGCAGAGTTCCGGGGAGGGGATTTCCAGATTCATTGCAGAGAGCGTATTGAAAAAAAATGTCTGAAAGACTGGGATGGGGGTCCAGGGGGAAGGGCTGCGCCCTTCCCCCTGGTGGGGTTTGGGGCGAGAGCCACCCAACAAAAACCCATTGCCACTGTTTTCTCAAACAACAAGCCCCGAACAAACAACAAATCTCGCAGCAGAAGCAGCAGAAGAAGAAACAGAATCAGTTTAATCATGCCGTCCGTCTGGTTCAGAAGGGAATATCGTCACCAAAGCTCGCACCGGCTGGTTCAGAAGGGAATATCGTCATCAAAGCTCACACCCCGGTCGAAGTCGTTGCCGGAAGCAGGCGTGGCGGAACGATTGGCGGCGGGATCGGCATTGCCCATGGGGGGAGCCGAAGGAGGACCGGTCATGGCAGGAACAGAGTCGTTATAAACATCGATGGGGGGCATGGGAACCTGACTCGTCCCACCACCGGAACGGCTGTCCACAATGAACATCTGGCTGCCGAACTCATTCAAGGTCACTTCGGTGGTGTAGCGTTCGACACCCTGCTTGTCGGTCCACTTGCGGGTCTGGAGACGCCCTTCCACGTAGACCTTGCTGCCCTTGCGATAATATTGCTGGGCAATCTCGGCCAGTTTGCCGAAAACCACCACCCGGTGCCATTCGGTGCGCTCTTTTTTTTCACCCTGGGTATCCTTCCAGGATTCTGAGGTGGCCACGTTCAGGGTGGCAACGGGCTTGCCCGCCTGTGTATAGCGCACCTCCGGGTCAGCGCCCAGATTGCCGATCAATTGGACCTTGTTCAACGAGTAGGACGCCATGGTTGTCACCCCACGAGTAAAAAAAGAGTTCCGCACCGTTTCGCAAACCGATAGTATTCCGACACCATAAGGATAAAAAGTGTTGAATGCAAGCGTTCCGTGGCCACATCCTCCAGGATCACGCCCGGCTTGCCAGACGGGGGCCGGTTGCCCCCATAACCATGACCCCCCTGCAAAGAGATCGATAAAATCATGCTGATCATCCTGGGAAGCTATTTATTGGGAGCCGTGCCTTTCGGGTTGCTGGTGGCCAGATGGTATGGTGCCGGAGATATCCGGCAACAAGGCAGCGGCAACATTGGTGCCACCAATGTTTTGCGCACCGCCGGACGCACCGCCGGAGCCTTGGCCCTGCTCCTCGATATCGGCAAAGGTGCCCTGGCCACCGGCGTGGCCCGCTGGCTGGCGGAACCCGGCTCGCCGCTCGTGGCCGCAGCGGCCCTGGCGGTTTTTCTGGGCCACCTTTTCCCGGTCTATCTGAAATTCAAGGGAGGCAAAGGAGTCGCCACCGGGCTTGGCGTTTTTCTGGCCTGGACGCCGCTGACCGGCCTGTTGACCGCCCTGGCCTGGCTGCTGGGTGCCTGGATGTTTCGCATCTCTTCGGTGGGTGCCCTGGTGGCTTTCGCGGTCCTGCCCACAGCCCTGTTCATCCAGCAGGCAACCCTGGCCGGCAGCGTCGCCGGAATCATTTCGGCACTGGTTTATTGGCGACACCGGGACAATATACGGCGCATTCTGGCCGGGAGCGAACCCCGGATCGGCCAAAAAGGCACAACCCGGGTTGCTGGATGATCGTGCCATGGAACGTTCCACCCTGATCGACTGGTTGCGTCTGGTACGGGTCCCCGGCCTGGGACCGATGCGTCTGGGCCTGCTGCAAAACCATTTTTTGCATCCGGGAGAAATTCTCGCCGCTTCCGTGGAGACGATTCGCGCCCGGATCCCCTCGCTTCCCCGACCGGTGCTGGCCGGCCTGCAAGCCGCCGCCCGCCCGGAAGCCGCTGCCGATGCCGCCACCGAACTGGATCGTCTCCAGGCCATGGGCGGACAGGTCCTGGTCCGGGGTGAACCCGGCTATCCCCGGCCCCTGGCAGAAATTCATGATCCACCTGTCGTCTTGTTCGTCCAGGGCAATCCGGACCATCTTCAGGCCAGAACGCTCGTGGCGATTGTCGGCAGCCGGGATCCCACCCCCCCCGGTGCAGCCACGGCCCGCCGCCTGGCCACGGAAATGGCCACCCAGGAGATCGTTGTGGTCAGTGGTCTGGCCGTCGGAATCGACAGTGCCGCACATCTGGGTGCCCTGGAAGGGGGAGGACCCACCGTGGCCGTGTTGGCCACCGGTCTGGACATCAACTATCCCCCAACCAACCAGACATTGCGCAAACGCATTGCAGCCCACGGCTGCCTGGTCACCGAGGCCGTGCTGGGCATTCCTCCGGCCCCCGCGCTTTTTCCGCCCCGCAACCGGATCATCAGCGGCCTCTCCCAGGGTGTCGTGGTGGTGGAAGCCGCCATGCGCTCCGGCTCCCTGATCACGGCCCGCATGGCCCTCGAACAAGGTCGTGAAGTCTTTGCCGTGCCCGGCATGGTCGCCAATCAACGCAGTCGCGGCTGCCATCGCCTCCTGCGGGAAGGTGCCCGCCTCGTGGAAGATGTCAACGATATTCTGGAGGAGTTGCATTGGACTCTGGGTAAACATCCCGTCTCCATCGCCCCCACATCCCGCAACACCAAAACGACCACATCCCCCAAAATGACCGCAGCGAAAAGTGCCGCTTCCCCGGCGGCCGCCGCACCTCCCATCCAGCCATCCCTCCCGTTTCCACCCCCGGAATACACCCCCACCGAAGTGATGATTCTGGATAATCTGAAAAAAGCTCCGGCACAAACCGATGAGTTGGCGAGGAGTTGTCAATTGACAGTCGCCACACTTTCCCGCATTTTACTTGACCTGGAACTGGCTGGTGTGGTGCAACGCTCTCCAGGCAACATTTTTTGCCTGAAGATCGTGGAGTGAGGCACACACACCGGTACCATCAGAATTTTTGACGGATACTGCAAACCATGACTGCCATCGTCGTCGTCGAATCCCCCGCCAAGGCGCGGACCATCAACAAGTTTCTTGGCGCAGGCTACGAGGTGATCGCCTCCTATGGCCACATTCGCGACCTGCCGAAAAAAAATGGCTCGGTGCTTCCCGAGGAGGGGTTTCGCATGTGCTACGAGGTTCCCAAGACCTCGCAAAAGCATGTGGATGCCATTGCCAAGGCCGTCAAGAAGGCCGACACCCTCCTGCTGGCCACCGACCCGGATCGTGAAGGAGAGGCCATTTCCTGGCATGTACTCGAAGCCCTGCGGGAAAAAAATGTCCTGGGCAAGATTCCCGTCAAACGGGTGGTGTTTCACGAAATCACCCAACGGGCCATCCAGGAGGCCATCGCCCACGCCCGGGAAGTGGACATGGACATGGTCAATGCCCAACAGGCCCGTCGTGCCCTGGATTATCTGGTGGGCTTCAACCTGAGTCCCCTGTTGTGGAAAAAAGTGCGCCGGGGTCTTTCCGCCGGACGGGTGCAATCGGTTGCCCTGCGCCTCGTCTGCGAACGGGAAAATGAAATTCGTGCCTTCAAGGCACAGGAGTATTGGAGCATCATTGCCGAAGTGGAAAAAACGGATACCCCGCAACGCTTTCCAGCCCGTCTGGCCGTGGCCGGGGGAGAGAAGCTCGACAAGTTTTCCATTCCCGATGCCGCACGCGCCAACGAGCTGGTGGCTGCCATCAAGGATCAGCCCCTCTTTTTGACCGAACTGGAAAAAAAGCAGGTCAAGCGCAATCCGGCCCCTCCCTTCATCACCTCCACATTGCAGCAGGAGGCCTCCCGCAAGCTGGGTTTTTCAGCGCGCAAAACCATGTCCACCGCCCAGCAGCTCTATGAAGGCGTGGAGGTTCCCACGCCCGATGGCGGCAAGGAGGTGGTTGGTCTCATCACCTACATGCGTACCGACTCGGTCAATCTGGCCGCCGAGGCCGTGACGGCCCTGCGGGATCTGGTCAAGGAGCGCTATGGTGCCCAGTACCTGCCCAAGACCGAACGCCGCTTCAAATCCTCGACCAAAAACGCCCAGGAAGCCCATGAAGCGGTCCGCCCGACCGATCCACGGCGCATTCCGGAACAGCTTGCCAAGGTTTTGCCGAAGGATTTACTGCGTTTGTACGATCTGATCTGGAAACGGGCCGTGGCCTGCCAGATGGAAGCCGCCCGCATCGATCAGGTCAGTGCCGTCCTGGCCGTGGGCAAGAATGATCCCAACGCCCCCTATCGTCTCAAGGCAACCGGATCGTCGGTGGCATTTGACGGCTTTCGCAAGGTGTACGACGAGGGAACCGATGCCGTCTCGGCCCAGGACCGGGACGATGACGAAAATGCCGCCATGCTCCCGCCCCTGACCAAGGGCGAAACCCTGCGCCAGACAAAACTCGAACCACACCAACACTTTACGGAACCACCCCCCCGCTATACCGAGGCCAGCCTGGTCAAGGCCCTGGAAAGTTATGGCATCGGTCGGCCCTCCACCTATGCCCCCACCATGTCCACCATCCAGGACCGGGGCTACGCCCGTCTGGAAAAAAAGCAGTTTCATCCGGAAGATCTGGGGCTGGTGGTCAATACCTTCCTGGTACAACATTTTGCCCGGTATGTGGATTATAATTTTACCGCCCATCTGGAAGATGAACTGGACGCTGTCTCGCGGGGAGAAAAGGCCTGGGTTCCTCTCCTGGATACTTTCTGGAAACCGTTCATCAGCCAGATCCAGGAAAAGGAGCAATCGACCAAAAAATCGGAGATCACCTCCGAAGCCACGGATGAAGTCTGCCCGACCTGTGGCAAACCCGTCATGATCAAACTGGGTCGTTTCGGTCGCTTCAAGGCCTGCTCCGGATACCCCGAATGCCGGTTTACCGAAAACATCAAAAAACAGGGCACCGGGGAGTCGTCCGACACCGCCGCGCCGGCCTCGGAACCGGTCATATCGGACCGCAAATGTGACAAATGCGGCAGTCCCATGCAAATCAAGGAGGGTCGCTACGGCAAATTTCTGGCCTGCACCGGCTATCCCAAATGCAGCAACATTCAACCTCTGGAAAAACCAAAGGAAACCAACGTTCCCTGTCCCGAGTGCAAAAAAGGGACGTTCCTGGAAAAAAAATCCCGGCGCGGCAAACTGTTCTACTCCTGCTCACGCTACCCGGATTGCAAAAAGGCCTTGTGGAATTACCCACTGCCCATTCCGTGTCCCCTGTGCAAGGCACCCTTCCTGACCCAGAAAATCACCAAGCGCCGTGGCACCGAGCATGTCTGTGCGACAGAAGGGTGTACCTACAAGGTCGTTGTTGCCCCGCCGAATGCCGACGCACCAGAGCCGGAAGCGGACGCGGAGTGAGGCAATGGCGGTTCTTCCCTTGTCAATTCAGCCACCATTTCCGAAATGGCCCATCAAAAAGCTTTCGGCAAACCGGCCTGTTTCAAGACACCGTTTGCCGTGTGTCTTGACAAGATTTTGTGATCGACCGGGAAATAGCAATTTGTTATGGGACTGAACCAAATTTCGTGATCTCCCTTGCCTGGGCGATAAAATTCACAGCCTGATTGCCGCAGCAATTCCTTGAGTGTTCTGGAGAAATCAGACATATGAAGCTTCAGGAACGATTCATTGGCAAAAGGGAAATCATTCGCTCGGAGGAAATCCGTAGTGGAACGGATTCCCTTTGTTCAAAAGGAACTCCATTCAACTCCAGTAACTCGGGAATCATGGTTTCAAGCTTTAGAACAAGCAGTTCAAGAGTTGCTGCCTCCGTGATCAAACCAGGCACGTCATCACTCTGCACAACCCATACATGTGCATTTTCGTCCCAGATTGCAGATACATGAATGGCATTGTTCACTGGTGTATATCCCTCCTCGCCGCTTCAACCCGACCCTGATTGCTACACCCTGGGTCACGTTGAACCATTTATATCGCCTCGCACAGGAGTACCTCATCAGGCGGCATGAAACAATGGCTTGTCTTCTCCCTATTTGAACCAGACGTATTCAAGGCGGGCCTGGTGGATGATGGGGAACGATCTCTTCTTCCTTGATGACGCCACTGCTGACCTTGCCAGCCTGGCCCTGCCCGGCCCCGGCATTGCCGACATGTTCGGCGGTACCAGTCGGCCCGGCCCCGGTGCCAACCGGCTTGACTCCCTTTGCTTCGTTCTTGTCCGTACCGGTCGGGACCGCTCCTGATTCGGGACCCTTGGCTCCTTTTGGCACGTTGCTCTCTTGCGGCTCCCTCTTGCCGGCAGCCGGGTTTGGGGCCAACAGGTCAACATCGACCAACAGACGCGATACATAATCCAGAATGCCCAGGATATGCCCCTCTGACACATCCTGGATCTGCATCGCCTTGAGCGGATGAATATTGCGGCGCTGATTATGGCGCATCCCCTCATACTGCCGCACCATATACTGGTAATGCTGTCCCTGGATCCTGGGCAGCACTCTGGTCCCGTCCCCCTCCCCTTTCGGGCCGTGACACCGTTCACAATGCTCCTGATAGAGGTTCTTTCCCAAAACCAGATCCGTCCCCGGACCCTGGCCATGAAACGGGGTCATGGGCATGCGGGCAATGTAGGCCGCCACATCGGCCATGGCCTGCTCCCCGCCCAGGGTATCCACCTGCACAAACTTATCCATGACCGGGGCATCCCGGTTTTTTTCCGCCATGTTGAGCATTTCCCGGATCAACACCGAGGCATGCTGGCCGGATATTTGGGGATACTCCCCATTCGTGGTTCCCCAGCCGTGAGACTGGTGACATTTATTGGCACAGAATGAGTCGTAAATCTCTTTTCCCTTGACCGGATTGCCCTTCAAATAAAAGACCGCTTCCCGCTCCTGCCCCTTGTCCCAACTGTCGAGAATGACATTCAACAAGGGTTTGCCATAATTGGTGCTGTGGGGATTGGTAATCCTGGTTTCGGTCCCTTCCCGGGCCTTTTTCCGATATTCAAATTCCATGGCCTGTCTGTAATACTTTCTGGCCTGGGACCAGTCACCGTTGCGATTATGCGCCACGCCCAGATTCAGCAGGATGAAGGGATTTTTTGGATAAAGCCGCCAGGCCCCTTCCAGGGAGGTGATGGCTCCGGCGTTGTTGCCTTCCACCATGAGCCGATTGGCCAATCCAGACAGTTCCCTGGCTTTTTTGATATCGTCATCGGCTTTTTTGCGTTGGGCGGTCTCTTTTTTATCGACAGGAGGTTTTTTCTTCTCTCCACCTGACGGAGCAGAGGGTCCACCTGACGGAGCAGGGGTTGGTCGGGATTCTTCCACGGGCGGCGGATATCCCTGATCGTCAGCGTCGGTTGGCAAGTCGTTCTGGAACTCCTGCGCGGCATTTTCATCCTGGGGAAAGACGCCGGGCGGCACATCCGGTCGGGAGTGGGTACGCTCCGCCGGGCCTGGTCGTCCGGGTTTGCCGGTTGGGGGTTTGCTGGTCGGGGGTTTGCTGGTCGAGGGTTTACTGGTCGAGGATGTGGCAGGACCGGGTTTGCAGGGTTCGCTGCTCAGCTCAAACCCGCCCTGTTCGCTGCCGCATTGATAGAGAGTCTTGCTGTTGACGGCGAAGGGCAAGAGTCCAATCAACACAGACAAGAGACCGGTTCGTACCAACCCATCCTTCATGCCTTGGCTCCCCAACGCAATGTACCCGATGTATTTCCTGATCATTGTCTGCAATGCGGCAATCATGACAAGACAGGAAATTCAAGCAATTTTCGCGCCATATTTCCAATAAATCGGCACGGAAATCCAGGCCCGTTTTCACCTGTCCAGATTGGCCCAAAATGACGCATCGCCAGACCAGGCCGCGCCCGGCACCATCAAATTATAAGGCTCATAAAACATTCAGATGGAACGAAACATCCGGGTAGGGTTGCTCGATGGCGGCATTCAGGAGTTGCGACAACTCCCCGGCCACGGCATGGACCAGGGGAGGAATGGTCTCTTTCGTTGATGGCGCATGGGCAGATTCTGCCTGCAAAGCACGGTTACAGAGGGTCAACCCGGTATCGGAACCCTGCCGCAACCACGTTCTGGATTGTTCTGGATCCGGTGGGGTACCGACGCCAAAATGCAACAGGGTTCCTGCCCAGCAATATCCAAAATTCAAACCTTTTTCCGCTGCTTTTTTGGCCCAATGAACGGCCAGAGAGAGTTCCTGAGGTCCGCCCTTTCCATCAAACAGATCGAGAGAGAGTTTCACCATGGCGCGAGGATCACCGGCCTCGGCACCCTGCAAAAACCGGGCACGAGCTTCTGCCGGGTTTTTTTCGACTCCCAAACCTTCCTGATACAGGATGCCAAGCCAATACATGGCATCTCTCTCCTCGGCCTGGGCTGCTGCGCGCAACAACGCCACGGCCTGTTTCGGATCGGCAGCAACGCCATCACCGCGCCAATACATAAGACCAAGGGTGGTTACAGCCAGTACATATTTTTTGGCTGACTGGCGATACCAGGCAAGCGCCTGGGCCATATCGGGTTTGTCGCCGATCAATCCCCCCCGATACAATTGGCCCATGGCAAACTGGGCATACGCATCTCCCTGCTCGGCTGATTTTCGAAATAATGCCACGGCTTTATCTTTGTCGGGAAGCATGTCCTGAGTCCCAGACCAGTAGATCGTCGCCAACAGGTATTTTGCATTCTTGGTAAATTTTGAATCACTCGTTTGTTCCAACCAATCTCTGGCCTTGACCAAATCGCGTGGATAGCCGCCTATCCCATAATAGTAGAGTTTGCCAAGCTGGGTTGCCGCACCACGCTCACCACCATGGAATCCTTTTTCCAACCAGAACCGGGATTGTTCAGGGTCTAGAGGAATTGGATCACCCTTGAATGTCTCACCTGCATAATATAGCCCCAATAACACTTGTGCAATAATATTGTCACCTTCCGCAGCTTTTTTTAAAAAATACAAAACTTTATCTGGCTCATGCGCCAGCATGCTTTTCCGGGCATGGCAAAATGCCAAATCGAGAAAGGCTCTCGCGTCGCCTGTTTGAATCACTTTTTCTTCCCACTCTTTTGCCAACTGCTCATCTTTGGGCAAACCCCAACCATGATGATAAAACGCAGCAATATTAATCATGTTTTCCCAATTATTCGGATTCAAGGCAAGCGCTTTTTGTACCCAACCTACTGCCTCTGCTTCCAGGAGGGTGTCACGGCGGGGAAATGTTAAACTGAACAGAGTGGAAACAAGATGTTCCATAGCTGGAACATAGCCGGCCATGGATGCTCTTCTCAACCAATACAATCCATTCTGCACAGCATCGGGATCTTTTTTTTGCATCGAGTAATGAAGAGCAACATGATATTGCGCCTCCAAATCCCCATCAGAAGCCAAAGAGATGGCCTGGTCCAAAGGGATCTCTTTTCCCCGAAGGGGAACTAGAGTACTGTCATCCCCCTGGACCAGGGAAACTGTTGTCAAGGCCCAACAAAACCCAAGCATCGAAACTGCCATCGTCAAAAATCGACGCAGGAACAAGAACCCACTTTCAAGGGAAAACATGGTCATCCTGATATTGCGTTTGGAATTTGCATGGATGTACAGCATGGCGGTTTTCCCTGAATTTTATTCTGCATCCGATGTTCGATTTTGACGTATTCAGACACTATTTTTTGGGTATCGGAAAGTCCCCAGGATTAACAAAGCATTCCAAGGCTGAGTTCGGATAGTTTCTCTTACATTTATTCATTCCAATCCGAGCATCGATCCCTTCCTCAACATCCCGGTCCCCATTGGAACGATTTCTCAACATCCAGAGTGCCCAATCTTCATGTTCTTTTTGCTGTTCCTTGAGAGCTTTGATTTCCTCAGCAAGTTTTCTTCCTGCCTCCACGGCTGGTCCACCCAATGCTGTCGTGCCAAAGCCGGATCTCCAGCCGAGGTTACCAAGCCCGATTGCTCCAACAAAAGTAGCCCCGGCAACTCTTGCACCGGTGGAAGACAAACCTCCTGCTTGAACATCTTGGGAAGACGAAGCATCCGCCATGACCATGGGTTTGTCATCGGTTGCGTAGTACGTGGTTCCTCCCAGTTGCTGATTGATCAGAGGATCATCCTGCATTTTGGCTTGCAGTCGGTCATATCTT
>JADGCO010000053.1 GCA_015228935.1 Magnetococcales bacterium
GTTTGGCTTTGCAGGCGGTCTTTATGATACCCAAACAGGACTGGTGCGATTTGGAGCCAGGGATTATGATGCATCCACTGGACGCTGGACAGCCAAGGATCCCATCCGGTTCAATGGCGGGGATACGAATCTGTATGGGTATGTGCTGGGGGATCCGGTTGATTTTACGGATCCATTGGGATTAAATCCTGCTGTTATTGCAGGAATAATATGGGGAGGTACGTTAGGCGCGGATAGTGTTCTGGGGGGGGTAGTCGGACTTGGTACAGGATTAATTGGAGGGCAGGCTCTTTGGGATCATTTGCTGGCCAATGAAGACACCAATTCACCGGACGCTCCTTCTCCGACCCCACCTATTCCAAGCGACCCTTCAAGTTCACCAGGAGAAGATTGGAAGTGGAAAGGAAGCGGAACTCCGGAAAGTGGAAAAGGAAATTGGGTAAACGACAAAACTGGGCAAAAATTGCATCCGGATTTGAATCATCCTCTTCCAAAAGGACCGCATTGGGGATTAACGAACCCTGATAAATCAAAATGGGATTTTTTCTCTGGCAGTGGATGGAAAAAATGCAACTAATTTTATCGTTTTTGAAAGTTTATTAAATGAAAGATGACTTGTTAGTATTTGAATTAAACAAAGATGGCGACCAGTTATTTATTCATGGTGATCCAACAGGTCTACGGCGATTAGCGCAGTTGCTTGAATGTTTAGCTGTAAAAGCAGAAAATGGGGACTTCCCTCATGACCATTTATTTTCCGAAGAGTGGGGTGGTAGTGAATTATCCGTGATAACTCAAGAGGATGGAAATAAGCATTTAAATCACGTCAAAATTTATGGGTGGCCAAACAGTAATGGATCTGCACCATACAAGGTAATTTCAGAAATAACATAATAGAGAATCTGGCGATCTCTCATGGCGATGCCACATACACCCTACCGCCAATGGCGAATGGCTCACCAAAAGCGGCCTTGATCATCGTTTGGGCCAGTCTGTCCGGAAGATTCTGGAAACAGGGGCTGCTTTACCAGAACGATCTGAACCCCGCCGCCGAGATGGACGGCTCTGGCAATTTGATCAGCCGCTTTGTCTACGGCACCAAGGCCAACCTTCCCGATTACATGGTCAAAAATGGCCAGATTTATCGCCTTGTGTCTGACCATCTTGGTAGCGTGCGGCTGGTCGTCAATATCCGCGATGCCTCCATTATCCAGCGGATGGATTACGACAAATATGGTCGCATTATCCAGGATACCAACCCTGGATTCCAGCCGTTTGGCTTTGCGGGCGGTCTTTATGATACCCAAACAGGACTGGTGCGATTTGGATCCAGGGATTATGATGCATCCACTGGACGCTGGACAGCCAAGGATCCCTCCGGCTTAACGGCGGGGGTACAAATTTGTATGGATATACGCTGGAGGATCCGGTTGATTATCCAGATTCGAATGGACTGATTCTTGATACAATACGAGATCTTGCAAATGTTGTTCACGACGTTTGGAATGAAAATTGGATTGATGTGGCAGCGGATGCTGTGGCAATCTGCGGCCCGTCTGTTCCAAAAATTGTAAAAGAAGTTGGAAAAAATCTTGCGAAATAAGTAGAAAAATAAAAGTCCCCTGCAAAAAGTGGGTGGCGTTCATTGCTGACCTGATACAATCCAATTCTCTGAATTTACATGCTTGGAGCTTGTGTGGCTTGACAAAATGTCACAGGTAAATGTTCAAGCAAATCAACCTGTTTTTGTCATTCAAAAGCGTTCAAGGCTGTCGGTGAGGTCATCAATGGACACCACCGATATATTTGGAACAGGTGTGACATGCCTTTGCTCAGGAACATCACGTTCAGGACCCGACTGGTTGGCTTGTTTTTGCTCATCGGGGTATTGCCTCTCTTGTTGACCGGGTGGTTGATCACGGCGCAGGTGGACAAGGTTTTGCTTGACACAGCCAAGAAAAACTTGTTGGCAACCCTTCAGATCAAGAAGGCTCATGCCGAATATGCGCTTCAGATCACCCGGGAGCGGTTGCAGGATCTGGCTTCCCGGGAGGAGGTGATCCGGGGGATGCGGGAGATCAAGGAGGCGTTCCGGGTACAGTCGGCACTCGATCAGCATGAGAATCCGGAAAGGCTGCGCAATCGGGCACAGGCCTATTTTGAGACCTCTTTTGTTCCGGAATATCGTCGTCGAAATCAGGATCGTTTGCCAGCCAACCATTATATCACCTTGCTGGATGCAAACGCCCTGCTTTGGCATGAACTGTTTGTCTGGCCATCGGGTGCGTCTCTGGACAGGAATTTTTCTGCAAGGGACAAACAAGCCACCCCCTATGCGCGGGTTCACTCCCGCCACCATGATTTCTTTGCAAATATTTCAAAGCGTTTGGATTTTCATGACCTGGTTCTTGTGGACGATGCAAGCGGGGATGTGGTCTTTTCGATCCGGAAAGAGATTGATTTTGGCACCTCCCTGATCCAGGGACCTTTTGCCAATACCGGTATGGGTGAAGCGTTTCGGCGCGTGCGCAGCATGAAGCAGGAAAATTCTTTAATTATGATTGATTATGCAGCCTATTTTCCTTCGCATGACGATTTGTACGCTTTCATGGCGGTTTCCATTCCGGCTGAAGGGCAACGGCAAGGCGTGATGATTGCCCAGTTTCACGGCGAGAGCATGGATCGCATTGTTCAGGACAGAATGGGAATCGGGCAAACCGAAGACATTTTTTTGCTGAGTCGTGCGGAGCAGAGAGTCACCTATCGCAGCACCCGCAGTGGCAATATGGGCATGATTGGTGACATCGTGAACGATTTGGTCCCGGAACTGCTTATGGCGCAGGACAGGGTTGGTGTGAGGCAGGAAAGTGATGCCAAGCCGGTTTTTGCTACATCCGGTTCCACCTTGCAAGTCATGATACCTCTGGATATTCCAGGTGTTGACTGGCACATGGCCGGAATCATCTCCCTGGAGGAGGCCATGGACGCGGCCAATGTATTGAATCATCTTCTCCTGGGCATTTTGCTCGCCATGATTCTTTTTGTTTCACTGGCGGCGCTTGTGTTTGGGAAAAGTCTGCTTCAGCCCATGCGCGCTCTGGCCCAGGCGGCCCAACGCATTGCGACCGGTCATGGATCGGCACGGGTTGTGGTGGAGACCGATGATGAGATCGGGCAGATGGGCTTGGCTTTCAACCATATGGCCCGGCGTGTGGAACAGCAATACTGGGTCAAGGAAGAGTTGGCCACGCTTGCCGGGGTTTTGCAGGCTGCCAGGAGTGTGCCAGAACTGTCCCAGGTCATGGTCCGGCAACTGCTTGCCCTGCTGAACGCGGCCCAGGGGGCATTTTATCTCCGGGACAAACAAACCGGTCGCTGGATGGCCAGTGCAGGATACCAGTTTGAATCTTCCCCTGAAGAACCAATTTCCCATGCCCCCGGGGAAGGGATCGTTGGCCGTTGTTTGCTCGAACGCCAAACCATCGTTCTGGATAATCTTTCCAGTATGGATCTGAAAATCGATACCGGTGTGGGCCAAGCCACACCGGTCTCTGTCGTGGCCCTGCCGCTGAATTACCATGAACAAACCCTGGGCGTTATCGTGCTGGCCGCCTGTCAGCCATTCACTCCGGAACAGCGGCAATTGCTGGATGAATTTTCCCTGTTGGGGGCGCTCTCCCTGGACAATCTGGAGCGGATCCAACACATCGAGGAGTTGCTGGCAGAGACCCGAGTCCAGGCCGTGGAACTGGAAAGCAGCCAGCAAGAACTGGAGCAGATGAACCAGGAGCTGGAGACCAACCTCCGGGCACTGCGTCATTCCGAAGAAGAGATGCGTCTGCAACAAGAGGAACTTGCCCGTGCCAATCAGGGGTTGGAGGAACAGGCGCAGCTTCTGGAACAACGCAACGAACAGATCGAGCGGGCACGTCTGGAGGTGGAAAAGAGCAGTCGCTACAAGTCGGAATTCCTGGCCAACATGTCGCACGAGCTGCGTACTCCCCTGAACAGCATCCTGATCTTGTCCCGGGAGTTTGTGAAAAATTCGGATGGTCGTTTGGCCGTCGATCAGGTGGAAGCGGCCCAGGTCATCCGGCAGAGTGGCATGGAACTTCTCGACATGATCGATGAAATCCTGGACATATCCCGCATCGAGGCCGGACGGGTGGATCTTCAGATCGAGACCATGGATCCGGGAGGTTTTGCCGAGGAGATTCGTCGCCAGTTTGCGCCGCTGGCCCGGGAAAAATCATTGGGTTGGCATGTGACAACCGATCCATCCCTGCCGTCTGCCTTGAGACTGGATCAGACCAAGTTGCGGCGGATTGTCAAAAACCTCCTGGTCAATGCCTTCAAGTTCACGACCCAGGGCGAAATATCCGTTGTCTTTGGCTGGCAGCCGGCTGATCACCAGACGACCGGAGCGACCCACACCCTGGCCATTCGGGTTGCGGATACCGGGGTGGGTATTTCCAGGCAGGATCAGGCCATTGTTTTCGAGGCTTTCCGGCAGATCCACCATGCCGATGGCAGCAAACAGAGTGGCGTGGGCCTGGGATTGGCCATTGCGCAAAAACTGGCCCGCCTGATGGGGGGGAGCATCACCCTGGAGAGTGAACCGGGGCAGGGGAGTGTTTTTACCCTGCTCGTTCCCGGTATCCCGGATGGACCGGATACCACGCTCCGGCAAGACTCTCTTCCGGTTCCGGATGGCCAGGTTGTTTCCGCCCCTCCAGCGCCGGTGTCAGTGCCTGACCCGGTTTCCCGGTTGCCGGATGGTCGGAAGGTGCCCGACATGCCAGAGCCGGTGTCGGACCCGCGTTCCCTGTTGATCATTGAAGATGATCCGATTTTTGCCGGAAGCGTGGCCACCCTGGCCGAAGGACGTGGTTTCCGTGTCCTGACAGCCGGTACGGGTCAGGATGGCCTGGCGTTGGCTGTTCGGGAGCAACCCAAGGGCATCATTCTCGATTTGGGTCTGCCCGATATTTCCGGCGAGGAACTCCTGGTCCGGTTGCAGGAACATGACCGGACGCGCCATATTCCGGTTCACATCATTTCCGCACGTGCGGATCCCGGGGAAAAACGGCGGTTGGGAGCGCTCGGATACCTTGTCAAACCGGCTCCCGATGCCGCCATTTTGCAAGTGTTGCAACGCCTGAATGCCGGTGTTGTCCCCTCCACTGCCAGCCGGGATGCCGGATCTGTTCTCTCCTCATCAGGTCTGAATGCCGGTGCGACCCCGGCATCTCTGGACATGGGTGCCGGAGCTGCTCCACTCTCTCCCGGGCGACGCCGGTTGTTGCTCGTGGAAGACCAGCCGGAAATGCGCCAAGCGGTGATTGCCCTGGTCGAGGATCAGAATGTGGAGGTGGTGGAGGCTGCCACGGGGACCGAGGCCCTTGCCCATCTTGCAAAATCTCCATTTGACTGCCTGATCCTCGATCTTGGCCTGCCGGACATGGACGGCCTGCAACTCCTCGAACAGATGCGAAGTTTAGTGTCTGGAGTCCTGCCGCCCGTGGTGATCCATTCTGCCCGTGACCTGACCCGTGCGGAGCATGATCGCTTGCAACAATATTCGGACAGCATCATCGTCAAAGGTGTGCATGCCGAAGAGCGGTTGCGCAACGAGGTCATTCTCTTCCTGCATCGCGTCGAGCAGGATACACCCGGAAAAGCGGTTGATGTTGCACCGTCCATGCGCCACCACGAAGAGTTTTTTGCCGGCAAGACCGTGTTGCTGGTCGATGATGACGTGCGCAATGTCTTCTCCATGACGCGCACGCTCGAAAAAAATGGCTTGCAGGTCCGCATGGCCGGGAATGGTCGGGAAGCCCTGGCAGTGTTGGAGCGTGACCAGCCGGTGGATATCATCCTCATGGACATGATGATGCCGGTGATGGATGGTTATGCCGCCATGCGCGAAATACGTACCCGAGCCGCCTTCAGCACCTTGCCCATTCTGGCCTTGACAGCCAAGGCCATGCCCGAGGATCGCCGAAAATGTCTGGATGCGGGTGCCAATGATTATCTGGCAAAACCAGTGGATATGGATCGCCTGCTGGCCATGATGCGCATCTGGATGGGCAAGAAAATGTGATGTTATATTCCACATTCTTTTTTGGTGAATTTGGGTTAAACTGTTTAGAAGAGGAACGTCGGCGGTCCAGAGCGAGATAAACACCAGAGAAAGGGGGTATCCTTATCATGGATCAGGCGTGGTGGAATCGGATCATTTATTCTGTTGCGGATCGTGGTCGTGAGCTGCTCAACCTCAACACGACCGAATCCCCGATGAACCAGCTCGAACACATGTGTCAGGATTTGCTCTCCGGGGCCGGCGAGGCCCGGGGAACGGCCCTGGCGCGGGAAGTGGTCCGGGTCATGGAAAAACTGGATGATCGGGGCTGGGGGCATTTTCTGGAGACCCTCCACGCCGGTTATGGACCCGATACCAACCGCCTCATGATGATGGTGGAAGCCTATCGGCGGGACCCGAATGACAAGACGCTCCTGGCCCTGCGTCAGGAAGTGGTCTCACCCCGACAGGAGCTGTTTCGGCGCATCAATCTTTCTCCGGGTGGAACCCAGGTGTTGGTGCGACTGCGGGAACAATTGCTGCGGCTGCTTCCGAAAAAACCCCACCTGGAGATGGTGGATGCCGATTTGAAAGATTTGTTTACGGCATGGTTCAATCGGGGATTTCTGGAGCTGCGGCATATCGACTGGCGCAGCCCGGCCCTGATTCTGGAAAAATTGATCAATTATGAAAGCGTGCATGCCATTCGCGGCTGGGATGACCTGCGGCGGCGCCTGGAACAGGATCGTCGCTGCTATGCATTTTTTCACCCTGCCCTGCCCGATGAACCCTTGATATTTGTCGAAGTGGCCCTGATGCGGGGCATTCCCGACCAGGCTCATTCCCTGGTCGATCCCGAAGCGGCCATCCTGGACCCGAAAAGTGCTGACAGCGCCATATTCTATTCGATCAACAATTGCCAGTATGGTCTGCGGGGCATTTCGTTTGGCAATTTTCTCATCAAACAGGTAACCACCGAGTTGCAGGAAGAGTTGCCAAACCTGAAAAATTTTGCCACCTTCTCGCCGGTACCGCGTTTTGCCGAAACCCTCAAGCGGTCGGACCCGGATGCCCCGTTCAACGCCCAGCGTTTGCGGACTCTTCTGGAGGATCAGGCCGATGTGATCCGCCGGGAAAGTGGCAAACGGGATCTCGTGGAAGGTTTTTTTGCCTTGCTGCGCGAACCGGAACGTGCCCGGTTGCATCTGGCGGCAGCGCTGGAAATTCTGGTTCTGGCCTACCTGGTTCAGGTGCGGCGAGGCAAATTGATTCTTGATCCAGTGGCCCTGTTTCATCTGGCCAACGGTGCCCGCCTGGAAAGAATCAATCCCCTCGGGGACACATCCGTTGAACGGTGGGAGGCATCCTATGGGGTCATGGTCAACTATCTCTACAAACCCGAGCAACTGGAGCGCAACCACGAACGGTTCATCGAAGAGGGCAAGGTGACCCTCTCCCGGCAGTTGACCAGAAAGCTCGGACCGGTCAAAAATGCCTGGAAGGCTCCCTAGGGATTGAAAATATCCATCTCAAGGGTTGTGCAGGATTGCCGGTCCAAAGTATTGTTCAACCTCTGCTCGGGAAATGGCCCCCACTTCGAGGGCTTTGTGGACCCCTTCCCGGAGATGAGCCGGGTCCAGGTTGCGGTCCCCCGACAGTCCGTTCGCCACCTTTGCCAGCAGTTGGGTACGGCGCTGGGGATGCACGGATGCCCCGACAATGGCCTGAAAGACATGTCCGGCAGTAAACGAGTTGTTCATGATGTTCCTCAAGCAATGGATCCTGGAATCAGCCTGCCGATGACCAACGGAAAACCCTCTCATTCTTGACTTTTTTTGTGGTGAAATCAATGGAACAGTGGGAACCGCTGATTCGGGAATATGGGTATGTCATCCTGTTTGTGGTCACCTTTCTGGAGGGTGAGACCATCCTGCTTGTGGCTGGTTTCATGGCCCAACAGGGGATTCTTGACTTGTGGCTGGTCATTCTGACCGCATTTTCCGGAACTTTTTTTGGTGACCAGCTCTATTTTCAGATTGGTCTCCGCTGGGGAAAAAATCTGTTGACCCGGCTCAGCGACTCCTGGCGGCAACGCAGTCAGCGGGTACAGGAGCTGTTGCTGCGTTATGACACTTGGTTCATCCTTGGTTTTCGGTTTGTCTATGGCATTCGCAATGTGACCCCTTTTGCCCTGGGATCGTTTGGGATTCAACCGCTGCGGTTTTTTTTGCTCAACGGTCTGGCGGCCATGATCTGGGCCATTGCCTTTGGCTTTATCGGTTTTGTTTTTGGTCACACCCTGGATGCATTCTTTGATCGGATGAGCGTCTATAAATACTATGTATTGGGTGGTTTGTTGGGGGTGGGAATATTGATCTGGATGGTACGCAGAATTCGGCATTTTCGCAAGACCGACCGGACATTTTGAATGCAAGGAACGACCATGATACATAAATCTTTTTTTACCGTGATTAGCATGGCCCTCTGGCTGGGCGTGATTCTGGAAGGATGCGTGCCGGTGGCCATGCTGGGCGGCGCGGCGGCATCGACTTCCATGCTCGGGGAACGGCGCGGTACCTCCGACTATTTTGAAGATAATTGGGTGGCCATCAAGATTCGCAATGCCTACCTGCAAAGCGACAAGGTTTCAGCCGGCAATGTCAATGTCTCAGTCTACCGTGGCAAGGTGTTGTTGACCGGTGTGGCTGCCTCGGAAGAGGAGATTGCCGAAGCCATCCGTATGGCCAAGGAGACGCGCGGCGTGGCCAAGGTCATTTCCGAATTGAAGGTCCAATTCCTGTCCGCTTCGGAAGTGGCCATGGACATTCTCATCAGCAACAAGGTCAAGGTAAAGCTGCTGGCGGATCGTGATGTACGGGGACTCGATTTTCATGTCGAAACCACCAAGGGCATCGTCTACATCATGGGCTTGGCCCGCACGATCGGCGAACGAGATGCTGCTGTGAAAATTGCCAGTGAAGTGGCCGGAGTCAACCAGGTGGTTTCGTATGTTGATATCGACGCCAAGGCCTACCCGGTGAATCCGGAAGCCCAGGAAGCGGTTCCCATGACGACTCCCGTGGTGACCAAAAAGCGCAATGCCTCGGATGTCCTGGAAGACAACTGGGTCGCCATGAAAATTCGTGGTGCCTATGTGCGCAGCGATGTGGTCCATGTCGGCAACATCGACGTGTCGGTCTACCTGGGACAGGTCCTCCTGACCGGTACGGCCGAGTCGGAAAAAGAGATTGCCGAGGCCATCCGTATCGCCAAAAATACCCTGGGCGTGTGGGAAGTGGTCTCGGAACTCAAAGTGGAACACATGACTGCCCAGGATCTGGGACAGGATGTCTGGATCACGAACAAGGTCAAGGTGGCATTGCTGGCCGATCAGATCGTCCATGGCATGGACATTCATGTCCAAACCACCAAACGGGTCGTTTATCTGACCGGCGTCGCAGCCACGATCATGGAACGGGATCGGGCCGTCGGCATTGCCCAGGGAGTGGACAATGTGAAAAAAGTGGTCTCCTACGTCGATATCGAACCGGATGCCCAACGGAAAAAATGAGCGTTTCTGCTGTCCAGCCGCCGCCGGTTGCCTTGCCTGAGGGGTTTCTGGTCGCCTTGGAGCGGGCTGTGGCCGGTTCGGCCCGTCTGTTGACCGATCCGGTGGCCATGGAGGCCTATGCCTGGGATAATACCGGGCTCCGTTTTCGACCCCAGGCGGTCCTCATGGCCACCACCACCCGTGATGTTGCCCAGACCCTGGCCCTCTGTCAGGCCATGGGAGTTCCGGTCATCCCCCGGGGTGCGGGTACCGGGAATGTCGGCGGTGCCCTGGCGGTCCAGGGGGGATTGGTCCTCTCCACCCAACGCATGCAGCGCATCCTGGAAATTCGTCCGGAGGATCGTCTGGCGGTGGTGGAACCCGGTCTGGTCAATGCGGAACTCCAAAGTGCCCTGAAATCCCATAACCTGTTCTGGCCGCCGGATCCTTCCTCTGCCCGGGCCTGCACCGTGGGTGGCAATATTGCCATGTGTGCCGCCGGTGCCAACGCCCCCCACTACGGCGTGACCCGCGATTGGGTCCTGGGTCTGGAGGCGGTCCTGCCCGATGGCACCATCATCCACACCGGTGGCCGAACCACCAAGGGGGTGGTGGGGTACGACCTGACTCGTTTGTTGATCGGTTCCGAGGGAACCTTGGCCGTGGTCACCCGGGCGACGCTACGCCTGGCCCCGCTGCCCGCTGCCCGGCGACTGTTCCGGGCTGTCTTCGGTTCGGTACCGGATGCGGTCCAGGCCATTTCCGCCCTCATGGTCGCGGGAACAACCCCGCCCACCGCCATCGAATTCATGGATCCTGCCTGTCTTGACATTCTGCGCCAGGGTGGGGATGTCACCCTGCATCCCGCCGCCCGGGCCATGCTTCTCCTGGAGGTGGCTGGTGACATCGATACCGTGCCAACCCAGGCACGGCACATCCTGGCCACATTGCAACACTTTCATCCCCTGGAAGTGGTCCAGGCCACCACCCCGGAAGAGGCCGCCCAGGTCTGGGAGGCCCGCTATGCCATGGCTCCCACCCTGAAAAAAATTTCTCCGCGTCGCATCAACGAAGATGTTGTCGTCCCCGTATCACGCCTCCCGGAGCTGATCGACGGCCTGGCCGCCATTGCCCGCGATACCGGTATTGCCATTGTCAATTTTGGTCATGGTGGGAACGGCAACATTCACGTCAATCTCCTGGCCGATCCTCACAACCCGCATAGTCTCGATCATGTCGGGCCGGTCCTTGACCGGGTCTTTTCCCTGGTCCTGGCCCTGGAAGGAACCCTCTCCGGAGAGCATGGCGTCGGCATCCAAAAAATGGCTTTCATCGACCGGGAAATTTCTCCGCCAACCCTTGATTTGCAACGTCGAATCAAGGACCTTTTTGATCCCAAGGGGATTCTCAATCCCGGAAAAATCTTTCCTCCCCGCCCGGTGTGAAACAGGGGTGGTGGGTTTTTGATTGACCTGTGCGGCAAAATCCTCTACAAACATCGTTTTGTGGACATGGAGAAAAGGTTGTTTCAGTCACAAGTAAATCAATCAGTTGCCAAACCAGCAGGCTTGGCTTGCGGTCTCTGGCTTGCGGATGCATAAAGGGATTTTCGTCCTGGAGAAACCAACATGAGCAAAATTGCCGATATCCACGTCCCGGAAGGGTATCGTCCCTCGCCGGACGAACCCTACATGAGCCCGATTCAACGCGCCTTCTTTCGCAAGCTGCTGTTGACGTGGAAAAATCAATTGATCGAAGAGGCAGAAAAAACCGTCTCGGTCATGAATGAAGAAAAAGCGATCTTCGCCGATCCCACCGACCGGGCCAGCCTGGAGACAGATCGCAATTTTGAACTCCGTACCCGCGACCGGGAACGCAAGCTGATTTCCAAAATCGACCGCACCATCGAAAACATCGAGGCGGACGATTATGGATTTTGCGAAAGTTGCGGCGTGGAAATCGGCCTGCGCCGTCTCGAAGCCCGCCCCGTGACCGATCTCTGCATCGACTGCAAAACCAAGGAAGAACACCTGGAAAAAATCCGCCGCACCAACAATGCCGTCGATGAAGATGAAGAGTTATAATTCATGCTTTCGAACTATCTCCATGCGGCCATGTGTCACGCCCACTATGAAATCTTGTTGGACGACAATTCATTTTATGGTGAAATACCCATCTGCAAGGGTGTTTTTGCCAGTGCGCCTACCCTGGAAGCGTGCAGGGATGAGTTGGCAGAGGTGCTGGAAGAGTGGGTTTTGTTCCGAATCTACAAAAATCTGGCCCTTCCGGTCGTTGATGGCGTAACTCTGCTCCTGCGCCAAGCCGGTGTGGCCGTAGAAAAATGGGAGCAGTTGTGAATGGTGAGAGTTGCCATGGAACGGATGTGAACTTGGGAGCGGGAATTTTGGAAGCGATACGCTCTTGGGAGGTGCGAGATGAAAGTTGACAGAGATTTTCACCGTCCAGACGTGGTGCAACGTTTGGAAAGCATGGATGAGGAGCTTCTGGCCCAGGTACTGGCGACCACTCCTGTCAATGAAGATGAACTGCGTGAGTGGCAACAGGAAGGGGTCATGCGTGCCATCGCTGAAATGGATGCCAAACAGGGAATCCCTCACGCGGAAATCGTGCAACTGGTGAAAAATTTGCACAAAATTCAAGCGACCAATCCAGTATGAAGATTGTTTGGTCATCGCGTGCCTGTCTGGATCTGATCAATATCAGCACTTATATCGAAGTCATGAACCCTGTTGCTGCTCCAGCGGGTGTTTTTGCGTATTCTTGCAGCGATAGAAAACCTCCCGGTTGCTCCATAAATGGGCACACCAAATTTTATTACTAATTCCCGTAAGCTTATTATTTCTGACTTGCCCTGCTTCGTTCATTACCGCGTCGTCGAGGATGTCATTCAGATATTGAGAGTCTATCATGCTGCGCGAAAATGGCCTGGGAAGTAATCTGGCCTTCTGGTGCGCATCGGTCTTGACGAGGGGCGTGGCCGTTCAGGAACGGCTGACAAGATAAAAAAATCAGGTAGTGCCTTCGTTTGGTTGATTTCGCTCAAATTGCCATACCAAACCCAAACCGGTTGATATAAAGGCCGATTATAATGTCATGCATAAGAATCGACCTGGAAAAGCAAATGGTCCTGCGTGCCAGTCTCTTGATACGAGTTCTCAACGTCAAATGCTTTCGTTCAATCTTCCACGTATTCTCTTTGCCTGCGACATGCTTCTCTGGATCGATATGGCGACTGTAAGCACCCCAGTCGTTTCATCCAGCTCGGCGTCTTCCACTTTTATCAGAACCACATCTGCTGTTGCTGATGCCACTTGTGCCAGCACATGAAGATTCACCTGGGTCAGATCAGGGCTTTTTTTTCAAAATGTTCATCACGGTGTTTTGAGTAATGCCCAATACACGGGGCGTATCACGAATGCCACTCCCATTCATGGCCATGTCAAACACTTGTTTGCGAACCTCGGACAATCTTCCTTTATCCTTGTAATTAAACAGAAAAATCATTCTCTCGCAGGATTCGTTTTGACACAGGTATCTCTGCTCACCGTTGGGCTGTTTCCCGAATTTGACAACCTTCAAACTTCCACACACAGGACATTGAATATCCACGACGGCCATCATACCCTCCTTGGCAAAACAGATGCACTACCATTTTTTGAAGTTAAAAACTTTAACAGTTAAAACAAATTATTTCAGAGGGGTTATGCTTTATTAGGCTTGACCTGTTTGCCCTTTCCGGGTTATCTTCAAGAGTGTTTGCTGTTTGAGGGTCAGTTGCTTTCGGAATTATTTTGACAGGAGGAGTTATGAAAAATATATTGATTTCAGAAATTATAAAGTTAGTAAATTGTACAAAAAATATGCATATCGGTGATCAATCCATTGTTAATGGAACCGGATGGCATCTTTACAGAGGTGAATATAAAATCCATACGCATAGCTCGGAATTTTATATTCTGTATTTTGATTCGGCAGCGACAACTTTAAATATTTCTGCTGCGAAGCAATATTTGTCGTATAATCCAAAGATCGACAGGAAAAAAGTTCATGTCATATTTGCGGCTTCAATTTCTAGTTTGCAGACCCTTCAAGAGTTTAAAAGAGACGTTGGCGGTTATTGGGAGGCAAAGGAGTATGTTTTTTCATTGATGCGGAGTGAACTGGAAGACTACCGAAATCACATCCTTGATCTTATGCCGGAAGATTATGTTGAGCCACCTATTGGCACTCCGGTCGGGATCCCGTTTACAAATCTTAATCCTTTACTTAGTTTTTTTGACGATGATTCAAAGGGAAGGCTTGGAGTAGTATTGGCAGAGCCGGGCCAAGGTAAGACATACCAAGCAAGGTATTTATGTGCTATTCTGGCTAAAAAGGGGAACTATCCGGTATTCGTTTCATCAGAACAATGGAAAACAATGTCTGTTTCGGACCTGTCATCTATCTGGAAAACTATTTCCCATTCTTTTCGATTTGTTGGTAGTCCTATTGATTGGATTGATGGGAATGAAGATTTTGTTATTAAATTAGCTATTAAAGCTGGTTTATTTCAAATAATTTTTGATGGATTTGATGAATATATGTCAATAATATCGAGAGATAGTGATGTTCGTGAAGTTATTAGTAATTTATTGGACTCTGTAGAAAATGAGGGATCAAAAATTATTGTAACGTCCCGTGAAGCGTTCTGGAAAGCTGAGGTAGGTGATAGTTTGTCGGGAGATAATCAATGTAGTAATATTTTTATGTATTCTATTAACCCATTTGATCGTAACTCTATGCGTAAATATTACAAAAAAAAGTTTGGATCTGAAAAAGAAATTGAGGTTGCAATGGGAATCTTTAATATGCTGGAAAAATTTAATGACGTATTTATTGGTAGAGGGTTTGTAATGTATCTGATCGCAGAGCTTGTTAAAAAAGGAACGTATGATTTTATTGATATTGCTGGGCATGCGCATGGGGGAATTATCAGGTGGTTGTTTGAAGCGTTGTGCGAACGTGAAATTGGGAGGCAAGGATTAAAATTTTAAAAAAAAGAGCAATTGAAAGCATTGAAATTATATGCTATTGAAAATATAAATGTGCATGAAGGTTTTATTGATAATGATATTTTTAAATTATCGATAGCTTGCTCTTCTAACAATAAACTTTCAGATGATGAATTAAACGAAGTGCTTAACAAGATGCGAACTCATTCTCTCGTCTCATGGGATTCATCGAACCAAAAATGGGTAATCAAACAGCCTCAAGTAGAGATATCTCTAGTTTCTTTATTTATTATTGATGCCATGGCTGCAAAAAATCGGATGCCTAATTTAATTATTCCTGAGAATAAGATTAACGATATCTCATCCATGCTTGTTGGGATGTTGGATAACGAAATATCTAAATGTAGAAATATTATTGAATATTTGTTAAATTTTAACTCAAATGATTTAAATAAATTGGCTGTATTAATTTCTATTAGATGTGTTGAAAAAAATAAATTAAACAGATCAGAAAAAGCGAATACTTTAGCTGAATTGTTCAAGAATGGGTTGTCTGATTTGTTGTTCGGTGGCAATATATCCGATTTTGATATGAGCGGAAAGAGATTTTTAAAATGCACATTTAATAACGTTCGTTGGAATAATTGTAAATTTGATAGCAATACTATTTTCGAAAAGTGCGTAATTAAGGGCGGAAACGCTAATTACTGTGATGGTTTTGGTAAAATTCAGTTTGTAGATTCGGAGATAAACCGTGATGCTAATGTATATATTGTTAATTCCCAAATTAAAGAAGGGAAAAAGAGTTATTCAAAGGATAATTTAAAAGATGATGTCGGTATTTTAATAAGGAAGTTTGTTCCTAGGGGAATGTCTGTATTTAAAAGTGTTGAAAATAATAATCTTACAAGAGGAAATATTTCATCTTCTAAATATCGTGATGAAATTTTAGACGAATTAAAACGTTGTGTAATTGAATCGCACCAAGTATCTGGTGTTAGAGACGATGTCTATCGTATATCCAATAAAGCAAAGGATAACGTCAAATTTTATTTGAACAACAATGTTTTTGTAGGTGTTTTGCAAGAATGCATTGATAATCTTGTGCGGAAACTCGATCTAAAATAATGTATTAGGTTATTATTTTTTTATGCGCTTGTTTTTTAATTTATTTGTCATGCGCACGGTTGTGTTTGTTGATGCTTTCAACCTTCGCTAGTTTCTCATAGCGTGTCAACCAAAAGAGTCTTAATTATATATTTTTTCCATAACTCCCCAAATTTCATTTGCAATTTCATCGATACTGCGTTGACCGTCGATTATTTTAATGTTTTCAAGATGGCACATTTTATCAAATGAAATAAAATATTCAGCCCTGGCCTGGCGAAGGGAATCGATTTTTTCATACAGGTCCAAACTGTTTCTGTGTTTTATGAGTCTTTCAAAGCAGATTTCCGGAGGGGTATCGATAAATATGTTCATGTCCGGACGTAAAGTATTGGCGCACAGGGAGTTGATGTGGATGACCCACTCCATGTCAAGATGGGCGGATTGATAGGCATACGATGAAAAATAATATCTGTCGGTCAAAACAGTTGTTCCTTGATGCACCTTGGCCAGGATTCCCTCGGTCGGATTCAATAAATGATCCGTCCGGTCGGCGACAAAGAGCGCTGCCAAGGTGGCGGGGTGGCTCTGCATCTGACCGGAGAGCATCTGCCTGATCATGGTACCGATGGGGCGGTTGGTTGGTTCGCAGGTGACATGAATCGGGATGTTTTTGTTTATTAATTTATAGCTCAATAGCGAGAGTTGGGTGCTTTTGCCTGCCCCGTCGATGCCTTCGAAGGCAATGAATTTTCCGGGACGCAGGGGGTCATGGCGCATCGTTCTGCCTTTTGCCGTGTGGTTGCTGCAAGAGACAAACTATCAATCGTTTATGGTCAAGGGCCGGCAACTTGATTCACCGGTGTATCAGGCGGCATGTGGTGACACTTCCCGGGCTATGTTATTGCCGACAGCGTTGACGACCACTGAGAGATCATGGGATTGCTGGAGATTCAGCCAAAATTGTGGGGTGTTGCCGAAATACCGGGAAAGACGCAGGGCAGTATCTGCCGTGATTCCACGCCGACCACGAATGATTTCGCTGATGCGTGTGGCAGGAACTTTGAGTGCCATGGCCAGGGCGTGGGCCGTGATGCCCATGGGAACCAGGAACTCTTCTTTCAGGATTTCTCCAGGATGAGTTGTTGTACGCATGGCAGAGTCCCCTTCAATGGTAATCCACAATTTCGACATCGTAGGCACCATCCTCGTGCCAGACAAAGCAAATACGCCATTGATTATTGATACGGATTGAATATTGTCCTGATCGGTCTCCTCGGAGAGCTTCAAGCCTGTTTCCTGGAGGCGTGTTGAGATCCAACAACGAGACAGCCGCATCCAGCATATCCAACTTCCGTAAGGCGATTTTAGAGAAGGCGGAATACCGACGAATTGTTTTTCCGTTATAGAGTGACTCCGTTGCTTTGTCACGGAAGGTGATGATCATATTCCAAACATATGACGAAAAACGTTATATGTCAAGCGATAAAGTCGAAAATACGTTACCGTTTCAAGCTGGCGACAGGATTGGCTTGCGAAAATAATTCCGGAAATATAGACTTGAATTCAATGAATATTTTGCTTTGCGCGGAGATCATGGCTGGAGAACAGGGCACGAGGGGCAGGTCAGATGCGTTTGTCATCCCGGCAGAGAGACATTCTCAAGCAGCTTGCCCATGAACATTTTGGTGCGGGGGTGGCGTTGTTGCTGTTTGGCTCGCGTGCGGATGACGATAAACGGGGCGGGGATATTGACCTTTATGTGACCGGCCTGGAGTTGCCGGACGCGGCCAGGCTGGTCGCCAAGATCAATTTTGTGGTGGCCGCCAAAAGACAATTGGGGGAGCAACGCATCGATGTGGTTTTTGCGTCCGGGGCCGGCCAGGCACCGCTGCCGATCCAGAAAATGGCGGAACAAACTGGAATTCCTTTATGAATCAAAAGTACATTGATGAAGCAAAAATTGAGTCTGCCTTGCAGGAGTGTTTGATCCACCGTTCACGTCTGCATGGGGCTTGGCAGGAAGCGGCCCTCTTCATGTCAATGCCCACAACGACAGACATTCCCTTGGACGAGATGCAGATTCGTGTTCTGGATCAGGTTGTCTACCGTTTTGGCAAGTTGCAGGATACCCTGGCCATGCGTTTGTTGCCTGCCTTGTTGCGGGGGGTGGCGGAATGGCAGGAGAAGCAGACTTTTTTGGACAGGCTCAACCGGGCGGAACAATTGGGTGTGATCCCATCGGCGGAAGGCTGGCTCCGTTTGCGTGAGTTGCGCAATCAGTTGACCCACGAATATCCAGAGCATTCCGGTATGGTCATGGCTGGTTTGCGTCTGCTCATGGATCATGTCCCTGTACTGGAAGCGGTTCATGACCAGATGGTGACCTGGAAGAAGGCACGTTGATCGGAAGCGGTTCATGTCCAGATGGTAGTCAGGAAGAGGGCACGTTGATGGAGTCTGGATGCCGCCAGGCTGCGGCCAGTTGCTCCAGGCAATCCGTGCTGCCGTCGGTGGCAAACCAGCCGCTGATCATGGCGGCGGCCCAGGCACCGGCCTGGGCGACACTTTGGATGCCTTTGCTGTCAATGCCGCCAATGGCGACCAGAGGCAGGGTCGAGGTGCGACAGGCGGCAGCCAGGGCCATGATGCCCTGGACGGTGTGGGCATCGGCCTTGGATCGGGTGGGAAAGATCGGGCCGAAACCGATGTAATCGGCACCGCTGGTTGCGGCGGCAGTGATTTCCGTCAAGGAGTGGGTGGAGAGACCGATGATTTTATGGGCACCCAGCAATCGACGACAGACGGCGACTGGCAAATCTTCCTGACCGACATGCACGCCGTCAGCAGCCAACGCCAGGGCCAGATCGACGCGATCATTGACGATAACCGCCACCTGGGGAGCCTTGGCACGCAGGGCTGCCATCCACCGAGCCATGAATTCATATTGCTCACCACCACTGCCCTTGCAACGCAACTGGACCAGGGGTATGGCACAGGCCTGAAGCCGCTCGGCCAGGTGTTCCGGATGGTCCGCCTGCAACCAGGTTGGAGCGGACGTGGCCAGCCAATCGGCATCCAGGATGGGGTAGAGTCCCCCTTGTGCAGGAAGGATGCCGTGTTGTGTGGGGTGACAGTGTTCGGCAAACTGAAGTTGTTCAGAAAGGGGGTCACGCCCGGCAAGGGGATCGTGTCTGGAGGGTGAATCGTGTCCAGTCAGGGGAGCGCAGGGGGAGACGGAGTGCTTCATACGGATGAGAACAGCTCCTGATCCACTTTGTCGGCATCGCCCATGTTGAGGATCACGAGACGCCGCAAATGGCTGAAACTTTCCAGGTCCATCTCTTCAAACTGGATGGCAGCCCCCCGTTCCAGGCTGCTCCACAACACCTTGCCCCGAATGTGCATGTCATCTTCACCCAGAGGCAGGACACCCTGGACAATCTCGTCGGGAGCTGGCAACTCCTCGCACCAGAAGAGCATTCCCTTGAGGCTGATATCGTTGAAGGCACCTTGATACACTTTTCCGCTGCTGCTGTGCAAAACCAGTTCGTGCTGGAAATGGACCCGGGAAAAGTGGCGGCGCTCGGAACCTGGTGGTGTAAACTCCTGATTCATGGAAAACTTTCCTGATTGCAGAGGCGACCCGACCCGCTGTGGCATCACTCCCAAGTCGTGAATTCTCAACCAGATGCGGCAGGTTGGTCAAGGGTCGAACCGGGCAAGGGGCAAATTTTCCCTTTTGGTCAAGGGTCGAAGCGGGCATAGAACAAATATTCTCTTGAAATGGGGGGAGATCATGTTGCATGGCCGAAATGGTGTTTCAGAATGGCGGCGATCCGCAAGGCGGCCTGACCGTCCCACAACTCTGGAACGTGGCCTTTTTTGCCGCCACCGGCCAGAATTTCCGCCACGCCGGCGCGAATTTTTTCTGGATTGTTGCCGACCAGAGTGTTGGTCCCCTGTTGGATGGTGATCGGGCGTTCGGTGTTGTCCCGCAGGGTCAGACAGGGGACTCCCAGGGCCGTGGTCTCTTCCTGGAGACCACCAGAGTCGGTCAGGACCAGACGGGCGCGTGCCACCAGACCCAGCATTTCCACATAACCCAGGGGAGGGGTGGGCAACACGCGCTGTTTTTGCAATCGGTCGAGCAGGCCCTGAACCCGGATCTGGTTGGCCGTGCGCGGGTGCATGGGAAAAATCAGGGGAATCTCGCGACTCACCTCGCCAAGACAATCCAGCAATCGGGCCAGGATTCGGGGATCATCCACGTTGGCGGGACGGTGCAGGGTGACAACGCCGTGTGAACCTGGAACAAGTGATTCGGAATCGTGGCGGTCGGATGGCACCTCCGAAGAAGCCATGAATGCATGGCCGCCGGGCAAAGTCCCCAGAATCGTGGCGGGATCGGGTACCCGGGGCAGGATACGCAACAGGGTGTCGATCATGACGTTGCCGGCAAAATAAATTCGGTCCGGATGAATTCCCTCCCGACGCAGTTGGGCATCAGCCTCTTTTTCGGTCGTGAACAGGAGATCGGCGATCTGATCGGTCAGGATGCGGTTGATCTCTTCCGGCATGGTGCGGTCGAAACTGCGCAATCCGGCCTCGACATGGATGACCGGTACCCCTTTTTTGGTGGCGACCAGGGCACAGGCAAGGGTGGAATTGACATCTCCCACCACGAGGACGGCCCGAGGGTGCCATTGGTCGATGACCGGTTCGAATCGTTTCATGATTTCGGCGGTTTGCACGGCATGGGAGCCTGAACCAACCCCCAGGTCGTCATCGGGTTCCGGTATGCCCAATTGGACAAAAAAAGCCTCCTTCATCGCGGCATCATAATGTTGCCCGGTATGGACCAGACGCACGGGCAGGGGATCGGGCGGCTGCTGCAAGGCTGGAAGAATTGCCGCCATTTTCATAAAGTTGGGTCGTGCCCCTACAACGCACAGCAAAGGCCTGGCAGGGGAGGCTGGGCTGGTGTCAATGGCGTCCATGTGGTTCAAACCCGGGCGATTCCCTTGTTGATGCTGTGTGAATAAAAATTGAGAAACAGGATGCCGCTCATGCCCAGTCCGGTCCCTTCGATGTGCCTGGCGGCGGATTCAAACAGATGGCGATACCGGGTCAGATAGGCACCATAGGTTCCGATGAAATAATCATCGCCGGTCTTTTGCAAAAATTTATCATCACAACCCTCTTCTACCAGGTCCAGGACATGGACAAAATAGTCATGTTGAATGGTGGCAAACTCTTTTTTCAGTTCCAGGTAGCGGCCTCTCAAATCGTTAAAGACGCCACCGACGGCTTGTTTGATGGCGGCGTTCATGGGATTGTCGATGCGGGTGATGAGATTTTCAAAATTCATCTGGTTGTGGTTCAGTTCCAGGGTCAGGGGATAGCGCCCGAAGAGACCATCCCAATGCCGGGCAGCCCGTTCGGCGGCGGGATCCAGAAACCGATATCTGGGGAGTTCCCAGGGATGCGCAGATTCGATCAAACGATCTTCTTCTTGCAGGCTTTGATAGAGGGCCGAGTCGCGGATCAACATGAGCGTGGAGGAAATCTGGTTGGGATTGTCGGTCCACTCCAGGTCGCGCAGGAAGGCAATATTCTGGCGCAGGGAGGCCATGGTAGAGTTGGGGCCGAACATGATGAAGCCGATGATGATGTAAAACAGGCCGATATCCTTGAGCAGGCGCATGGTCTCCACATTTTGCGCAATGGTGGCCCGCTTGCCATAATAGGCGAGTTCCTGGGCGGAACCCGCTTCCAGGCCGACGATGACGACATCGACCCCGGCGCGCTTCCACAGGCGCAACAGGTCATCGTCGCCCGGTTCCAGCATGGAGTCGCCCCGCATGTAAACCTTGATGGAGACCGGCAGGCGGCGGCGGATAATCTCTTCACACATGTCCCGGGTGCGCTGCTTGCCCTTGCGACCGGGATCTTCGAAGGAACTGTCCGAAAAATTGAAGATGCGGGCACCATATTTTTGGGTCAGTTGTTCCAGTTCGTCCACGACATTTTTGGGAGAACGGCCCCGCCAGACTTTGCCTTTTTGCAGGCGGGTGTAAAAATTGACCGAGCAGAAGGTGCATTGGGCAATGCAGCCCCGTGACGTGATCATGCGCACGCTGCCGTGAATGCCGCCGTCATGAGGGTCGCGTGGCACATTTTCCAGGGAATCCCGGGCCGGAAAGGGGAGGGTATCCAGGTCGGCAATCAGCGGGCGGGGAGGATTGCGACGGACCTCACCTGCGGCATTGCGCCAGACCACGCCGGCAATGGTGGCCAGATCCAGAGTGTCGGCAGCCACCTGTTGTGCGATTTCCAGCAGGGTGTGTTCCCCTTCCCCGTAGACCATGCAGTCGAAGAGGGACTCCCTGGCGAGTATTTGTTCAGCCAGGGAGGAGAGGAAAGGCCCCCCCAGGACGATCAAGGCATGCGGGCGTTTGGCCTTGATCCGGGCGGCAACCTCACGCACGTTCAGATAGTTGACCATGTTGAGTTGAAAGCCGTAAATGTCGGCCACCACCTGGGATGCCTGGTCAATCTGTTCTTCACCCTGGCTGGCAAAGCATTGGTGCAAAACGACTGAAAAGCCATGGGCACGCAGGAAGGACGCCAAATGTCCCAGACCGAGCGGAACCTCCTGTTCAAATTGGAAATCGCCGTCCATGACGACGTTGATCAGGCTCAGCTTCATTTCCATGGTCTGCTCTCCGGCCATTGTCATGGGGCGATCAGGTGAAAAAGATGAAATCATGGTCGCCGGTGTAGCCGCACCGCTCGAACCACCAGCACCATTCATCAGGGGTGAAAAAGCTTTCACAGGTCAACTGCCAGGCGAGCAGGTTGGCCTTCTCCTGTTCATTGCGGTAGGACTCCACGGAAATGAATTTCCGAGTGCCACGTCCGACACGCTCGATTTCGCGGATGGCACGGTCAAGGTCAAAACAGTAGAGGTTGTGCAGGGTGATCATGGAGTAGACAAAATCGAAGCTCTGGTCGGGAAAGGGGAGGTGGGAGGCATGGCCGACCTGGAGAAACGGTTTGATCTCTTCCTTGGCGTGATCCACGGCATATTGGGAAATGTCGAGACCGGCGACGTGCAGACCAGGCAGCGCCTGGGTGAATTCATACAGCAGAAAACCCTTGCCGCAGCCGACATCCAGGATGCGGTCTCCAGGTTGCAGACCATAGTGTTGGATCAATTTTCGGGCAAAGGGGAGCCAGCGACCATCGTACCGATGGCCGCCATAGCCGTATTTGCGTTCCCCGTCCCAAAAGTCATATCCCCATTGTTTGGCCACAGTGGAACAGGCCGCCTTGTCATCGTCGAGCAGGCGCTGCCGGTAGTTGCGGGGGGTGCGATTGTGCATTTCACTCATGAAATCGACGCGGGACATGCATCATTTCCTTTTTTTCACATGAATGTTCAAACGAAACAACCGTGTTCCGGATCGATGGCCAGGACATCGAGAATGGCCAGATTCTTGCTATGCGAGACACAGTGATGCCGACAGCTTTCAGCAGGATTGAAAGCGTAGAGACGCACCCGGTTTGCATCGGAAAACCAGAACTCCTTGAAGGATCGCTCCCGAATGGACCCCAGCAATCCGGAATGGGTATAGGCCTTGTCCTGACAGGTATAGACCGCTGCATCCGCCCCGATCACGGTCAAATATTGCAGAAACGGGCAGCGGGTGTAGGTTTTGTCGAAACGCTCTTCCAGCTCGTGATAGTGATCGATCACTGTAAAATGGCCGTCATTCAACTCTTTGGCCGCCGTGATCTGGTCGCTGGTGGCGGCCATGATGGGGCGGTGGTAGGCATTGTTGGCGGCTCCGTCATTGGCCACGACCGCCCCGGAAAATTTGACATGGTTGACGCCCAGATCCTTGAAGAGACGGCAGGCTTCCAGAATGTGGGCATGGTTGTCGTGGGTGACGATGAAACTGATGCCCAGGACGCACCGGCTGCCCAGTTTGGCAAAGTCGCGCATATTGGCACAGACCCGGGTGAATTCGCCGACATGGATGCCGCGTGCCCGGGCATAACTTGCATCGTCCCAGGCATCGATGGAGATGCGCACCCAGGTTCCGTGTTGGGCAAACACTTCGGCCATGCGTCCCTTGAGGTTGGCACCGTTTGTGAGTGTGGCGACGCGAATGCCCCCGGCGGCGAGTCGTTCCACCACTTCCGGCAAGGGCTTGTACACCAGGGGATCGCCACCGCCGGAAAAGGTGATGGCCTTGACGCCCATGTCGATACAATCATCCACGATTTCGAACATTTTTTCACGGTCGATGGCATCCCGTTCCACCATCTCTGCGCCCAGTTGCAGGTGATCGACCCGATAGGCGCAATACCAGCAGTTGTGATTGCAGACATTGGTCGGTTTGATGCGAATGTGGACCGGGGCGCACACGGTTTCCTGGCGCAGGGCCTCAATGTGGTCGGCAAAGCGCAAAAATTTCAATGAACTGTACAGTTTGCCCATGAGTTTGGTCCGTGCTGGTGGTTCAACGCCGGGCTGGGAGGTTGTCCAGGACGGCATAGGCGATATGGGAGGGTTGCAGGTTGTAACGGTCCAGCAAGGCATCCTGGGAGCCATACCCCTTGGGAAAGGCATCCGGCAGACTCAGACGGATCAGACGCGGCAGGGGGGAGGGGAAAGCTTCCAGCAGAGTGTCGGCCACGGCGCTGCCCAGACCTCCGATCCGGATATGCTCTTCGATGGTGACGAGCAGGGGAACTTTTTGGGCCTGCGCGAGGATGGCCTCTGTGTCCAGGGGTTTGAGGGTATGCATGTTCACGACGCTGCACCGGATGCCTTCTTCCTCTTCGAGCAGTTCAGCGGCCTTCATGGCCCGGTTGACCATGACCCCGGTGGCGATGAGGGTGGCATCGGTTCCCTCCCGAAGCTGGATGGCACGACCCAGGGTGAAAGGGTCTTCGGGGCGGGAGACGACCGGATCGCCCCCCTTGCCCAGGCGAATGTAGAGCGGGCCGGGCCAATTCAGGGTTTGCGCCATGCAGCGTTTCATCTCTTCGGCGTCGGCGGGAGCCACCACGGTCATGTTGGGCAACAGGCGCATGAGGGCGAGGTCTTCCACGGCCATGTGGGTGGGTCCCTGGGGTGCATACACGAGTCCCCCGCCATTGCCGATGAGGCGGACCGGGAGATTTTGCAGACAGAGATCCAGGGTGACCTGTTCCAGGCAGCGGCGGGTGAGAAAGGTGGCAATGGTGTTCACGTAGGGAATGAACCCTTCCAGAGCCAGACCGGCGGCCACGCCAATCAGGTTTTGTTCGGCCACCCCTTCCATGAAAAATTGTTTGGGAAACTCTTTTTTGAGGGGATCCAGGGTGCCGGGACCCAGGTCCGAACCGATAAAGAGAACCCGGGGGTCCTGGCGGACCAGCTCATGGATCATGTTGTGACAGGCGCGCCGCATTACGCCACCTCCAGGTCATGAAACATTTCGGTCAGTTCTTCGGGTTTGATGCGGGATTTGTGGTGCCACTGGGGATTGCCTTCCGCCATGGGAATTCCCTTGCCCTTGATGGTATGGGCAATGATCACGTTGGGGGTGTCGGGGATTTGGGGAATGGCCTGCAAGGCCGAACGCAGGGCCACGATATCATGGCCATCCACCTCCTGGACGTTGAACCCGAAACTGCGCCATTTGTCCGGCAGGGGGTGCATGTCCAGCACCTCGCTGACCAGGCCGTAGGATTGCAGCTTGTTGTGGTCCACGATGGCGATCAGATTGTCCAGGCGATGCTTGTGGGCAAACATGGCCGCTTCCCAGACCGAGCCTTCATTCAACTCTCCATCTCCCAGGATGACAAATACCCGGTTTTGGCGCTGGTGCAGTTTGGCACCCAGGGCCATGCCGGCACCCATGGAGAGTCCATGCCCCAGTGCGCCGGTGGAGGCTTCGATGCCGGGGACCATATCCAGCTCTGGATGTCCCCCCAGAGGGCTGTCCACCGCACAAAACCGGCTCAGTTCCGTGGCCGGAAAAAACCCCTTGTCAGCCAGAATGGCATAGAGTGCCAGACAGCCATGCCCCTTGCTGAGAATGCAGCGATCCCGTTCCAGCCAATGGGGTCGGGCCGGGTCGTAGTGCAGAATGTCGTCGTACAGAACGCGCAATATTTCCACGAGCGAAAGCGCCGAGCCGGGATGACCCCGACCACTGCGCTGCAAGGATCTGAGAATCAACCGCCGCAACAGGCGTGAACGTTCGTCCAAAGGAGTGGGGGCAAGGGGGTCACGCATGGCAGAAACTCTTTTCCAGGATTGCCGCAGCAGCCTGATTTTTATCAATGGATACAGTAACCGTGTGGCACCAGATCGGTTCTCGTCATTGCAAACGGGGAGCGACTGGTTTCCACGAAACAGATTCGATTGTCTTTCACGCAAATTTCACGCCAAACACCGAACAATGAGCCATGGATCATTCAGTTCAAGGACATCCTTTGGTGGCAGAGTGGATTGGGCTATCATGATCCGCCGTGCAAGAGCGTTCCTGGTTGACTGCAAGGGCGGGTCAGGGGGAATATTTTGCCTCTCGACAGCATGGTTTGCCTCCTTCACACCACGTTTGAAAGGGTTTTGGGCATGCTTATGGATGAGGATGAAAAACAGTGGGTCCTTGTGGTGGCCGCCAACCGGGGCAACCGTCATGAATTGTCGGACCTGCTCAAGGATGATTGCGTGGTGGCCCTGGCCGGCAGCGGGGAGCAATCCCTGGCCCGGGTCGTGGCCGATCCCCAACCGGACGTGGTCCTGTTGGGCCTGGGGCTGGAAGACATGGAAGGTTTTTCCGTTCTGGAGCGGCTTAAATGGGATCATCGCACCAATGCCATTCCGGTTCTGCTGGTCCTGGAGAAGGAAGATCGGGATCAGGTACAGCGTGGGCTTGATCTGGGTGCGGCGGATTTTATCATCCAGCCTTTGCATGCCGATCTGGTTCGGAAGCGGGTGACCAACTTTCTGGAGGTGGCACGGCAGCGTCGCCTGTTGGAACGCCTGGTTCATCTGGATGGGTTGACCGGAGCCAGCAATCGTCAGCGCCTGAATGCCGTCATCGCCCAGGAGTGGGAACGGGCGGTGCGGGGGGGGACCATGCTCTCCCTTGTTTTGCTGGATGTGGATCATTTCAAGGCTTTCAATGACCAATATGGTTTTTCCATGGGAGACCGGGTCCTGAAGTCCGTGGCCAAGGTTCTCCAGAAAGTATTGCATCGTCCGGCGGATGTGGCGGGGCGTTTTGGGGGAGGGGAGTTTGGTCTGCTTCTGCCCGAGACCGATCATTTGGGGGCGAGACGCATGGGGCAGGAGGTGTGTCGGGTGGTGGCAGATCTTTGTATTGCGCACACCTCCTCACCGACGGCGGATCATGTCACGGTCAGCGTTGGCGTGGCGACCACCATGCCGCGGGAAGGTTCCTCGCCCGACATGCTCTATCAAATGGCCCGGGAACGTTTGCTCGAAGCCAAAAAAGCCGGTCGCAATCAAGTGGCTTGGGTCGAGGAGTGACAGGGCCGGGGGTAATCATGAGAGGGCCGATGGCAATCAGGTTGCCTGGTGCAGCGTGATCATGGCTTTTGCGATTGATACGAGTCGGTCCGGAATCGAACTGGGCCGCCTGTATGCCGGAGTATTGCCGGATGGTGCCACCCTGCTCGGGTCGGTGCAGAGAGGATGTTGCGATGCGGGTGCCCTGGTCAGGTTGGCCGACGGGAGTCACGCCCAGGTGACGAATGGCAGTGTACGTGGACTTCCCCCTCTTCCGGAACTGGCAGGGATGGCCAGGTAGACCGTTTGGAACTACAGAAATGGTCAGGCAGATCGTTTGGACCTGGCAGAGATGGCCAAGTAAACCTTCTGGGATCATGCGTCAAAAACAGCAGACACGCTTGCCTTATCCTGGGAAAGTAATGTAGACGTTTAAAATTTCCCGGCGCCGGGAAATCAGCTTGTCCCGGCTTGTGGTGGTCCTGTTGTACCCCTGTCGTTTCAAAAGCTTGTGCCGTGCTGCGGGCGGAAACCGTGCGCAATCACAGCCGGGGAGACAGGTCAACCGTGGACCACCGTTTTCCGGGACAATGACAACGCCATAATCCATGCATTTTTCGGACCGTTTTCCAGATAGCCGTTATGGATGGATCACATGACTGACAATACAGCGACAGCCCAGGCCTTCATGCGCATGGAAACCCGTTTGCGGGAGCGGATCATCGGCCAGGACAGATTGTTGCGGCGTTTGCTGGTGGCCCTGTTGGCCGATGGCCACCTGTTGGTGGAGGGGGCACCGGGTCTCGCCAAAACCCGGGCAGTCAAGGAACTGGCAGCCGGTTTGGAGGGGGATTTTCATCGCATCCAGTTTACGCCGGATTTATTGCCTGCCGATCTGACCGGTACGGAAATCTATCGTCCCCAGGAAGGAACGTTTCGTTTTCAACAGGGACCTTTGTTCCATAACCTGGTGCTGGCCGACGAAATCAATCGTGCCCCGGCCAAGGTGCAATCCGCCCTTTTGGAGGCCATGGCCGAGCGTCAGATCACTGTCGGCGAGGTGACCCATGCCCTGCCGGAGCTGTTTCTGGTCATGGCCACCCAGAATCCCATCGAGCAGGAGGGAACCTATCCTCTCCCCGAAGCCCAGTTGGATCGGTTTCTGATGCATGTTCGGGTGGATTATCCGGATCCGGCCACGGAACGGCGTATTCTGGCCCTGGCCCGCTCCGAAGCGCGGGGAGGGGAACAAACGGGTCAGGTTGCCGAATCCCTTTTGCGTCAGGAGACCTTGTTCAAGGCGCGTCGGGAGGTTTTGAATCTGCACTTGGCCCCCGCTGTGGAGGAGTATCTGGTGTTGCTCGTGTTGGCCACCCGGGATCCGGCCCCTTTTGGCACCGATTTGCGGGGCTGGGTGCGCTTTGGTGCCAGTCCGCGGGCCACCATTGCCCTGGACCGGTGTGCCCGTGCCCATGCCTGGCTTGCAGGCCGGGATTATGTCACGCCCGAAGATATCCAGACCCTGGCCCCGGATATTTTGCGGCATCGCGTGTTGCTCACCTTCGAAGCCGAAGCCGAAGGCATTACGCCGGATCATCTTGTCAACGAACTTCTCAAGCGAGTTGCCGTCCCCTGATCGGGATTGATTTTTTTCCTCCTTTTTGGCAATGAGGTACGATGCCGGGCATGATCGACAACGATGATTCCATTTACCATCGCCTCTTTTCCCATCCGGAAATGGTGGCTGATCTGCTGCTGAATTTTCTGGAGCCAGACCTCCTGACGGAACTTGACCTGTCGCACATGCGGCGGATGAACACCAAGTTTACGGCCAGGACCGGTCAACGGCGACGGGGAGACGTGGTATGGGAAATTCCCACCTGTGCCGGCAGCAGTGTATTTCTGATCCT
>JADGCO010000054.1 GCA_015228935.1 Magnetococcales bacterium
AACAAAGTCTTCCATGTCAAATCCTTTTAATGAAGGGGTTCTGAATGGTTACAAAATAGTATCTGTTCGGACTGGTCCCCCATCCCGGTTTTTCAAACGTTTTTAATGGAAAATCCGAATAGTTACAAAAAATAATAACAGACATGTCGCTTCACTTCCCGACTCGATTCCACAGGTGTGGCTTGAAATCGATCGGGTTGAGTAGACGTACCGAATCTCCGGCTGGGGCAATGACGAAAAGTCCGGCCTTCATGGCCATTCTGGCCACCTGATCCGGAACGACCATGCTGGCGACGGCACCCATGATGTGCATCCCGGCATAGGTTGGAAAAAAAATGGGCACCCTGGGCAGTTTTTTCAAAAATTTTTTGACGTGTTTTTCGCTCAGTTTGGATTTGGTTTCCACCACGACCAACAGGTGATCGTTGATGACGGTCAAGTCCAATTCCAGACTGTCGCCAAAGCGGCGGGCGAGGCGATTTGGACTGACTTCATGCACCGGAATGCCGCGCTCGGCGAACAGGGTTTCACAGGCCGGCGCGACCATACTTTCCACATATTCACCCAGGCGATTACCCAGCTCGCCGAGCTGTTTGTCCACCCGATCGATCTGGGCATCGAGTCTGGCACTGCTTTCGGCAATTTTTTCGGCGAGTTCACGAAATTTTTGTTGAGTGAGGGCATGTTCAGCCTGCAAATCAGCCTGCCATTTGGCGTAGTTTTCCTCCATCCGGTCCTGTCTTTCCGTTATCCGGTCCTGTCTTTCCGTTATCCGGTCCAGGGTTGTCCAAATCTTGTCATAGACAGCTTGATAATCCATGCTTTGCTCCTTATGAGGTGCTGTCCCGGGAACCTTTTGGCCACTCATGCCGTGATGAGATGGTATTGATGCAGTTTTTCGATCACCTTGTTGCGGGTAACGGGTTTGGTCAGATAGTCGGTGCAGCCACCGATGAAAAAGGCCTTGAGGATATGCTCTTCGGTATCCAGGGTTGAGACCATGAAGATGGTTGCTTCCTTGCCGTCCTTGCGTTTGTCACTCTCCAATTTGCGAATTTCCGTCAATGCCCTGAGGCCATCCAGTTCCGGCATCATGATGTCAAGGCAAACCAGATCGTAGGGTGTCCCATCTGTCATGGCCATATCGAAAGATTCGACTGCATCCAGGCCGTTGACGACGGAATCGCACTTTCCATAGGGGGCAAGAATGCGTTCCATGAGAATGCGGTTGGCGGCTTCATCGTCGGCAATCAGGATTTTCACGACTGGATTACTCCTTGTGGCAACGTTATTATCATGGGGGGCACTGTCCCGGGATGTCTGCGCTGATTGTCAGTTGGGGGAATTACATCATTTTGCACGGCAATTTGCAATGATTCTCAATTTGACAACCTGTTTCGAAACGATCTGGTATCATCTACAATTTTTCGTTGGAAAATTTCATTTATAATTTCATTTTTATTATATTCACTTTTTTGCATGCCATTTTTTAATATTCAGGAAGAATGGAATTGACTTGGAAGATTTTGTTTGTCATCAAAAAAAGCAACATTGTCGTCAGCGTGGTACAAACGCTTCCACAGCGTCAAGAGAATCTCCGCTGCCGAAGGGAAGATTGACGAACATCAGGCCACTGCCATACATGCGTTCGGTGCTGGTTGGATCGAGCAGGTGCAGTTCGCGACGGGCAAATTTGGGCAGGTTGGAGGTTTCCAGCAACCGGCACAAAGGGAGATGGGGATTGCCCTTGAGCAGGGGATACCAAAGCATGATCACCGCTTCCGGGCACTTGCGGTGCATGCGCAGGACCGTCTGGCCGACCTGATCGTATTCGGTTTTAATTTCATAACTTGGATCGATGAGAATCAGGCAGCGACGGGGTACCGGCGGCAGGATTGCCGGCACCCCTTCATGGCCGTCACGATGATGAATGAAAACATTTTTTCCCTGCATCTGACGTCGCAACGTGGCATGACTTCCGGGATGCAGTTCCATCAGATGCAGAGGGTCCATGGGGCGCAGCAACAGTTGGGCAATGCGGGGGGATCCTGGATAGAAACCGGGACCCAAGACCCTCCGGGTGGCATCGATTGCGATCCGATAGGGATGTTCTGGAGGAGGGAGATCGGCAGCAAGAAGACGCAAAATGCCCTGCCGGGCCTCACCGGTTTTCAGGGCTTCCGGCGCTTCCAGATCATAATATCCCTGGCCGGCATGAGTTTCCATGTAACTGAGCGGTTTTTCCTTGGCGACCATTCTGGACAACAGGACGGCCAGGGTACCGTGTTTATGGACATCCGCCGGTCCACCGGCGTGATAGATGTGTTGGTAGGAAAGCAAATGCGGTCAACTCCCTGGCATGACACACCACGCCCTTTGTTTCCAGAAACTCTCCTCGACAGGACCAATCCTGGCGATCATAATTGAAAACAATCGGAAAGGACACATTTTCGCGATTTTTTCATCAAGGATTCGGATGACCCCTTGCCATGCCAACACGTTTCCCAGATGAATTCGATGTGCCAATCCGTTTGCCATTGTGACATTGGCGCATCTGCATGCCAAAAGAACGAGGCACCAGCCGGAAGAACGTTACCAGGTCAAGTGGCGACTGATTCGCAAATTGTATAAAAGTGGTTTCAATCGCCAACAGGTGATTGACCTGTTTCGGTTCATTGACTGGGTGCTGCATCTGCCCGACAAACTGGACATGCGGCTGCGGACAAAAATCGTTGCCTTCGAGGAGGGTCAGAAAATGCCTTACATTTCAAGCGTGGAACGGATAGGGGAAAAGAGAGGGGAAAGAAGAACAAGTCCTTGCTGAAATTTGGTCAAGGTGGCAGGAGACAGGGGATACTGCCGGCGCAATTCGGCAGCCAGGTCGTGTACGGGAGTGAACGGCCCGGTCAGGGATTCCAATTCCACCTCGAAGAGCGCAATTTTCCTGTTTCCGGCCTGGATGGTTCCCGCATCCATGGCCATTTCGACCCGGCATCCGGGTGCCAATTCCAATTCAAGCGTGCGACGTTGAATATCCGTGATCAGCAGGGGCGTGAGCCGATTGTTCGGCGTCGTCATGGCCCAAACCCGATCCCGAAGTGGGCCGGGCGGCAGATCGTCGCAACACGCCACCGGACCGGAAGATAGTGCGTCCCATTCGGTGTGACGTGCCACACCCCCAACAAGCGTTCCGTCGCCTTTCAGGCTGATCCACCATTGGTCGGCTGCCTGGCGTATCCGCAATCCGAATTTGTGGCGCAATAGATCTTTTTCTGGAGTATCGTAATAGGTGGCCAGGAAAGATCGATCATGGACCGGACGGGAACCGGCTGCATGTCGGATCCGGGGGTTTTGCAAGAGCGCATCCAGCGTGGCAAGGTCAGGGGCCGTCAGTTTGATTTCTTCTTCGAGATGCATGCGCAGTCACAGCCAACCCATGCTGCGGGCAATCCAGTTGCGCAACTGCTGAATGGGCAATCCGCCACTCCACCGTTCGATGGCCTTGCCGTCCCGAATCAGGATCATGGTGGGTACTGCCTGGATCTGGAATTGCCGCGACAAGGCCGGGCTGGCGTCCACATCGATTTTGACCACCTTGAGACGTCCGGTCAGCTCCCGGGCCACCGTGTCGAAATGGGGAGCCATATCGCGACACGGCCCGCACCATGTGGCATGAAAATCGACCAGAACCGGCAAAGGGGATTCCAAAACCGCTGCCGGAAATTCAGACTCCTGGACCGGCACCGGACAATCCGGAGCCAATACCGGCAACAGGGCATGGCACCGGCCACATTTTCCCTGGGATGAAGGAGACACCTTACTGACCAACGGAAAAGCCCTGGCCACGCCAGTGACTGGTGCCGCCGATGACGTTGTAGACTCGTGTTTCTCCGGCAATTCGTTTGAGGATGACGGATCCTTTGAGGGAGCGGTTGCCGCTTTGACAGATGACGGCCACTTCGCGACCGGAATTTTTGCGCAACAGGGATTCGGCTCTCTGGCGCAATTCAGCCAGGGGAACCAGGATGGCCTGGCGGACGTGACCGGCGTTGAATTCACGGGGTGTCCGCACATCGATGAGCAGGGGAGGATTGTCGCCGCCGAGTTTTGTGGCGAGATCATGGACGGAAATCTGTTCCACACCGACCAGTCTGGCTTCCAGCCGATCCCAGAGGAAAAGATAGGCAAAAACGGCCAGGATCAACACGACCGGCCAGTTGGTTTGCAACCAGGTCATTCCATGCTCCACGGCTTGAGATTCAATACGGGTGTTCCAGCAGGACCGGAACGGTGATTGATTTCAGGGCAGAGCGCCCGGACTCAGGGGTGATTTTCCGGATTTTGCCAGCGACCCGGCGGGGACGCCAGGCGTGCCGTGACCCGTCCATTCAGCCATGAGGGGCACTGTCTTCCTGGAAACTCTGCAACAAATCGGTGAGCGGGGGCAACGTCAGAGGATCCTTGACCAATCCACTGTCCGTTTGACCGGCCTCCTGGGTCTGGGTGCAAAATATTTTTTTGGTCAGGGCGACCAGGTCCAGGACTTTGCAATCGCCGACCCGATAGAACACCTGGTTGGCGACGCGACGCGAGGCGAGTATTTCCTTGTCGCGCATGATGGTCAGGTGCTGGGAAACATTGGACTGGGTGGTTCCCACGGCTTCGACGAGTTCCTGGACGCTCAACTCCTTGTCTTTCAAGGCGACGATGACCTTGATTCGCAGAGGATGTGCCAGGGCCTTCATGCAGCGGGAGACTTTTTCGATGCTTTCTTCGTTGAATTCGCAACCCACATCCTTACCTCACATGTTCATGGCGCTTTGCCTCGAGGCTTGTGGGCCTTTGCAAATGCCTGATCGGAAAAAATCCCCCATGCTCTCACTTCCTGCCCCCCATGGTAGAGCCGTTGGGGCGGCTCGTCAACAAATTCGGCGCGGTTTTGTGTCGGAAACCTTGCTTTCCTGAAGAGGGTGAACCATCCTGTCCGGCTATGAGTGAGCTTTCTGCCATCACCGACGAGCAGGTTTACCAATGGTTGCGGGAACATCCGGACTTTTTTCGCACCCACGCCGACCTGTTGCCATCGGCCATCACCGCCTCGGGACGGGTCCTCTCCCTGGAAAACGGCAAGTTGGACCACTTGCAGCGTCAAAACGAACACATTCGCGAACAGTTGGATGGGATGCTGGAACGTATCCGGCGTAACGAAGAAATCTATCATGCCATCCACACGGTTCAGATGGGCCTGATTGATGCCACCAGCCTGGTTGCCCTGGTAAAAGCAGCCACCACAGCCCTGGAACATGCCTTCGATATTTCACGGGTCACCCTGGCCTTTTCCGACCGGGAAGACGGTTTCGGGATCACCCGGGACAATCGACCCGCCGAATTGAATGACCGGCTCTTCATCATCGACCATGCTGTCCTGAACCAGTTGATGGGTGAATCCAGGTCGGCTGTCATCCGTATCGGCATGGAAGGCAGCGCCAATCGTCACCTCTTTTTTGGCACCCATTCTCCGTCCATCCGTTCCGAAGCTCTGGTTCCCCTGTGTACGCGCAGCCATGGAAAACACAAGATCGTGGGCAGCCTCAACATGGGTGGTACCATCCCCAGCCGCTTCCTGCCCAGTTATTCGACCGATCTGGTCCAGGATTTGTCGGAAGTGATTGCCTTGTGTCTCGAAAAAATGTTAATGTCCAACTGATGATCTGGTTGGTATTTTCCTTGTAAGACCTCTGGCGGTACGGTAAATGCAGACGTGGGTTTTCTCCGCACATTGGATTCCAGGTCGGCACGGCAACGTGTCAACAATGTGGTTTGCATGAGTCGTTCAGAGGGATGATCAAGCCATGTTTCACCCCGGCACCAGCAACCCGTCTCCCCCGGCAGGTCAGGAAGTCGGATGTTCTGCGGTCCCAGAGACAGGCGAAGCAGCCGGACCTTCCGCCGTCCCGGAGACAGGCGAAGCAGCCGGACCTTCCGCCGTCCCGGAGACAGGCGAGGCAGCCGGACCTTCCGCCGTCCCGGAGACAGGCAAGCATGTCGCGACCGATATCCTGATTCCGCATGGGGACCTGTTCCTGCGCCACCTGAGGCTGCGTCGTCTCTCTCCCCACACGGTCACCGCCTATGGTCATGATTTGAACCAGTTTGCTCTTTTCTGGCACTCACGTTACAATCAGGTCTTGAGCATCACCAATTTGAACGAAGTCAACGTGGAAGATATGCGTGCCTTCATGGGACAGGGACATCGGGAAGGGTTGGCCCGCAGCACTCAGCAGCGCCGCCTGGCCTCGGTCCGGGCTTGGTACCGTTTTCTGGAACGGGAAAAACTGGTCACCAGCAACCCGGCGCAGCGTGTGACCCCCCCAAAATTGCCCAAACGCCTGCCGCGTGCCCCCAGCGAAGCCGATACCTGCCGCCTGGTGGAAGCCCCGGCCCCGACTGCCGCAACCGAGACAGGTTGGCCCCTGCTGCACGCCTTGCGCGATACGGCCATCCTGGAACTCCTCTACAGCTCGGGTTTGCGCATCAGCGAACTGTGCGGCCTCGATCTCCCAAACCTGAATCTGCGTCAGGAAGAAGTGCGGGTCCTGGGCAAAGGCAACAAGGAACGTATCGTCCGGGTCGGCTCGCTGGCCGCCCGGGCACTGGAAAAATATTTATCCGAACGCCAACGCCTCTACACGGCAACAGATCCAAAAGGTCCGGTTTTCACCGGTCACCAGGGCGGACGCCTCAATCCACGCGAAGCCCAGCGCCTGATCCAAAAGTTGCGGCGACAATTGTCGCTCCCCGAACAAACCACACCACACTCCCTGCGCCATGCCTTCGCCACGCATCTGCTCCAGGCTGGCGCAGATCTGCGCTCGTTGCAGGAAATGCTGGGACATGCCTCGCTCTCGACGACGCAACGTTATACCCATCTCGATTTGGCCAATCTGGCCCGTATCTACGATTCAGCCCATCCACGGGCTCGCCACCATTCTTCTGACAAATCATCAGGTGTATCATGACCGCCGAAATGTCCATCATTTTGCAACGTCTTGTTCTGCCACCAGGTGTGGTCCTGATTCTCATGGCCCTGGCCTGGTGGTACATTCCCCGCAATACCCGGGTGGCCAGATATGTCCTGGTATTCAGCATTCTCCTGCTCTACGTTGCCACCATCCCGGTTACGGCAACCTACATGACCCAATCATTGGAACAATATCCGCCCCTCACCACGGAGCAGGTGAGAGCTTCCCAGGCACAGGCCATCGTTGTCCTGGGCAATGGTCGCGAGCCTTCCTCACAGGCCCTGGGCGGAGAAACCCTGAATACCGGCGGCCTGGAACGGGTGCGCTACGCCTCCCGTCTGCACAACCAAACCGGCCTGCCCATCCTCGCGACCGGAGGTTCTCCGGATAATGAAGAAACTTCGGAAGCCGAACTGATGAAAAAAGTGCTGGAAAACGAATTCCGCACCAGCGTGCGGTGGGTCGAAGAAAAAAGCAGCAATACCTGGGAAAATGCCCTGCATTCCCGGCAGATTCTGGCTAAAAACAACATCGAAAGCATCATGCTGGTCACCCACACGCAACACATGCCCAGAGCGGTCTGGGCCTTTGAAAAAGTCGGTTTCAAGGTCATCCCGGCACCCACGCCCTATAAAAATCGCCGTCAAGAAATGGGCATCGATGAATGGTTCCCAGCCTCCATGCAAAGCATGCGGCAACCTCTCCATGAATATGTGGGTCTTTTCTGGTATCGCTTGCGGCATGGCAATCAAGAGACCATTACCACGGCCAGTGCCGAAACTCCCTGAACAGCGGGTTGGGTTCCTCCAGCCCTGCGTTGCCGCTTGGGATATGGCAACGCTGTGTGTGCTGTTCGATAGATAGAATTGTGGGTTATGTCAGTCTTCCATGGCCAGTGAAATCGTTATTCTTTTGCTGTTGTTTTTCCTGTCGGCATTTTTCTCCGGGTCCGAGACGGCACTGACCACGCTCTCATCGTCTCGGGTCGAGGTTTTGCTGCGGGAAAATCGCCCGGGTGCGAAAACGCTTTCCCACATCAAGGGCAATACCAACCGACTGTTGATCACGCTCCTGATCGGCAATACCGTCGTCAATATTTCCGTATCGGCCATTACCACCGTGCTGGCCAACCGCCACTTCGGGGATCTGGGTACCAGTCTTGCGGTTGGAGTGTTGACTCTGGTCATTCTGTTTCTCGGCGAAATCATTCCCAAAACCTTTGCAGCCCGGCATGCCGTGACCGCCTCCCTCATGCTGGCACCGTTTGTCCATTTTTTTATCCGGCTGGCGTTTCCCATGGTCTGGATCATTGAGCATCTGACCGTGTGGTTGCATGCAATGAGTCCGGCCCAATCCGATCCGACAGTGACCGAATCCGAACTCATCTCCATGGCCAAGCATGGGGCTGCCGAAGGAAGCATCGAACGCGATGAACATCTCATGATCCAGCGCATTTTTGCCTTCGACGATCTGCGCGCCGAGGATGTCATGGTCCCGCGTAACCGAATTTTTTCCCTGAATGGCTCCATGACCATTCGTGAGGCCCTCCCCGAATTTCTCGACCATCCCCACTCCCGGGTGCCCCTGCACACCGGCAACAAAGATGAAATTCACCATGTGGCCCATCTGCGGGAAATTCTTGTCGAAGCCGCCCAGAACAATTGGGACAAAACCCTGGACGAGATTGCCCAGAATCCCCTTTTCGTGCCCCTCAACCAGCCGGTCGATGCCCTGTTCAACACCCTCCGTGGCAACAAAAAACAGACTGTCCTTGTGGTGGATGAATTCGGCCAGCTCCAGGGGCTTTTCACCCTGGAGGACATGCTGGAAGAACTCGTCGGGGAAATTTACGACGAACTGGACAAGCCTCCAGAGCGCATCCAGGAAGTTCGCCAGGGTGAATTGCTCGTGGAGGGAACGGTAGAGTTGCGTTCCGTGATGGATTATTTCGGCACCACCCTGAGTGGCAAGCCGTCCGACATCATCAGCCTGTGGATTCTCGAACACGTCCAAAGAATTCCCACCGCCACGGAGCGGTTCGTCATCGATGGATTGGAAGTCACCATTGTCCGGGTCACCCGCCGCCGCATTCTTCAGGTGCGCATCGCGACCCCCCGGGAGGGGGCGGGGGCAGAAGAGTAATCAATCATTTAAAAAAGTGGGTGGCTATTCAGTTTCTCCATAAATAAAGGTTTGAAAAACTGGGATGGAGGTCAATACAATCACCCCATGGGAATGCGTCGTGTGCCGTTTTGCCACTGAAGGGTTCCATCCGGGTGGAGCAGATAGATCCGCCACGCCGGGTATGAAACATCATGCATGGAATCAGGGTTTTTGTCCGTCTGCATTTTCCGATCAATTTGTACTTCGATAATTAGTAATTTTTTGATATCAGTAAGAAATTTGATCAAGGCAGGCAGAGAAAAATGGATGCGGTTGCCACTGGAATAAAATTTATAATTTTCCTGGTCTGAGGGCATGGCATCATTCCACCCCTCGTGCTGCCAGATCGGCGTATCATTTTCTTTCGGATGGTATTTTTTGCTCAGGGCATCGCCAACCAACTGAAAATAATTGATCAGTAACTGACCTGGAGTATATAGGGCTGGTCTGGGTTCCTCTCGATGCAGGGGGTCATCCCGATCCAGTATGGGGTCATCTTCAGAAAGATTGATCCAACCTTCAATGTGTTTACTGGTGCCTACATCATCCGAAAAGTGTCCTTGGTAGGGAATGGCATATTCGTATGGGCTTTTGGCATTTTGCCAGGCTTCCATGACGGCAACTGCCCGGTCTGGGCTTACCAAGGCACTGGCTATGTCAATATGTTCACGCTGACCGTATGAACTGAAAGAAACATTCCCCACGATGATAAGCCAATCATTTGGGTGTGGTATTTTCAAACCCAACGCCGTTTCAAAGTCTGTGTCAGTCACGGTTTCCGATGTTTCCTCCATATGCCATTCACCCCAGTATTGAGGGTCCAGCGGAGTTGGATCCAACCGGTCAGCAATCCAAAAACGGTGGTGCTGGTGCTGAGAGTGGAACCAACTTTGCCAGGAATCAATATTGTCGTCTGAAATAATTTCTTCCAGTTCAAGGAAAGGTGCCTGGTGTTCATCGGCCAAGGCTCCAGCTACACAGAACTGGGCATGATAGGCGGCATATATCCGGAAATCTTCTATGACAGGCAGGGATCCGTGGGAGTGGCGGCGCAAAGAAAAGTGGCCGTGCTTGTAAACGGCTTGTTTGCTTCTTTTCATATCCATTTGGGTCAATTCCCATTGATCACAAATAAACTTTTCGGCCTTTTCAGCTATTTGGAGGGGTGTTAATCCAAATATTCTTCCCATTGGTGCGAACCAATAAGGCAATGTATCGGTGGAATCGAATTCGATACGTCGATCCTGGCGATGAATATCCCAAGTTAATGACCAACCAGGAATCATCCATTTGGAATATCGATCAGGTAAGTTCAATCTGGGGTTCAAGATCCACTTCAGTCTGGCACGATGTTCATCCAGTCTGGCACGAAGCGCGGGGTTCAGGATATTGGGAGAGATGACCTTTTCCACGTCCAAGGCCGCTCTGGCAGCATGGAAACGAACCACGGCATGGGGAAACTCCTGGTCAAGGGCACGATCAAGTAGCCAACCCAGATGGGGGTGAACCAGATCAGGGAGTTCGTGGACCAGCCGGTCACACAACAAGGCGAGGAACAGCCGGGCCGACATCCATAAAAATGGCATTTCCGGACTGGCACAGGGAGGGACAAATTGGGTGGCATCCAGAGCCAACAGGGAACCGAGCAGAAAAGAATCACCACTCCTGACCCATTGACGGATCGCATGCATGGCCCGCCAACGTACCCGTTTGTCGGGATGTCCCAGAAGAGTCAAGAAAAATTGTGGAAGGAAATCATGGCTCTCATCTTCTTGCCACTCGGCAAGTGCAGGAAATGGTGGAGAGGTTGACAGACTTCCATTCAACCTGGACATTGCCCAATTGACCAGTTCATGCCGTGACTTCGTATCCAAAGCCTGGGCAAGAAGGACGACAAAATAACGGTTTGACCATACGTATGACGGGCGCACATTTTTCCCACCTTTGCCCAACAACAGTGACCACTCCTGAGCGGGAGATAAATGAAATTTCTCAATGAGTTTGGATAGATAATTATTAAAGTAGGGTCCTGAGATGAGGTTGTAAAGATGATGCTCCAGCAACAGGCGGATGCCCAGGTTTTGCCACTTTTTGACCTGTTCATCGAAATGCCAGGCGTCCAGGGCACTGAACAAGGCGTTCATCATGCTTTCTGCTTGAATTGACCATATTCCATCTGTTGCCGTGACCAGTTTATCCAGGTATTTCACCCGGTCTTGACGGTCAATCTGGTGATGCAAGGAATTTATGAATTCAGGCCAGAGTTGGTATGAAAGATTGTCCATGGCGACCCAGACCTGGTCCAGATGGCACCAATGGGGCGTGGGTATGTTCGATAAAAGTTTTTCAGGTGTGGGGAGTGTTTTTTCCTCCTGGGGGTGATTCCAGTCCGGTGTTTCCATCGAGGCGGATCTCTTTTTCGACTGCTCCACAATTTCCTGAATAGCAAGCATTTTTTGGAGTTCTGCCACTCCCGGAAGATTGATCAGGTGATATTTTTTCAGCCAATCCAGAATTTCGCTGCCAATTGCATGGCGTTTTTCAAGAGGTACATCCTTGCGAATCCACAGGCTCAGAGTGGGAAATAATCGCCGGAGCCTGTTTTTTTCATCCATGTTGCCATGAACCAAACGATCCAGAATGTCGAGTATCAGCGGGGTTGGAAACGGGTCCTCTCCAGCCAATCGGGCCAGGGCAAAGGTTTCCGTGGGAGAGATCATGCCTTTCTTGAACAGTTTGGCCAGAATAATGGAGGTGGAGTGGTTCAGGGAGATGACATCATGGGCATCCCAGGCCACGGCAACCTGCAAACCCACAGGAGGATAAAGGTCTGTTGCCAATGCCAGGGATTCTTCGAGAACCAGACGACTTGCATCCATTCTGAATTCATGGAAAGCGAAGGCGGCACGAACCAGGTCGAGGGCCAATGTCCTGGCATGGCTGGAAGTGATGTTTCCGACAAGGGGAGTCGCCAATTCCAGGAGGTTTCGCAACAGGTGTAAAGCAGCCTCATCGGCACCTTGTGATGCTTCCACAGCCTTGTTGAAAAAACGTTGTCCCAGTTCGTGGTCATGAGGTCGGGCAATATGGGCACATTGGGCCATGAATTCTTGCTTGTCCATGGTTTCCAAATGTTGTCCTGACATCCTGTTGACAGTTTCTTCCAACCAATCCAATCCCAGATTTCGATAGACTTTGTGTCGCAGCAGGAGCTTTGCCAAGTCCCGAATCAGAATGTGACGATCATACAAATCCTTGGATAATTCTTTCAATTGTTCCAGAATATTATCTCCATTTCCCTGGCAATATAATACTGTCTCAACGGCATAAAGCAGCACAAGTCGAAAATCAAGATTCCAATCTCGATGGTAATCATATCGTTTGCAAGACGTTACTGCTTTTAATAATTCGGATTGTGCTTTATCCAGGAGTGGGGATTCCACACAACATTTTATTCGTAGGCGCAGGATTGGGAGAAATATTTCTAATTTTTTTTCATAATGTTCCATTCTTTTCTGTTCAAGATGGTCTGTTTTGTTCAGGATCGCATGGGGTTGTGTCTTTTTGGCATGTTGAAAAATTTCACCTGACAAATATTCATTTATAACGATGGACCGTATAAAACTGTCCCAGCCTGTGGATGTATCCGTCACAGGGAAAGAAAATTGGATCTGTTGCAACATTTTCAGGACAATTTGACGATTAACATGGTGTGATGCCATCGTTTCACAAAGATTCAGCCAAAGGGCCTGATTGGTATTTCTCAGGTTTGATTGCCCATTAAAATATTGTCGGATGGAATCATCATCGGTGTCTATGAAAGAATTTATAATTCCCCTGGTCACTTTTTCAGCCAGTATTGGATTGTTTCGGTTGTCGGTGCGAAGAATTGCAGTCAACAGAACTCCGGCCACCAGGGGATGGATTTTTTTCTCCTGCCAAAGAAGGGAAAGTGACGTTTCGGAAATTTCGTCGGCGAGATTGGAGGCAAAAATCCCTATGGCATCCAGGACAAATGAGAATGGGGACCATCTCATGAAGTCTGCAAGGGCCTGTTCGAGTCCCTCATGGCGAAAGATTGTTTCAGCTTTGCAGGCCAGAAGCTCGGCAGTAATGGAATGATTCCATCTTTGTTTATCTGGCATTGCCTGCCACTCGTCCAGCCAGACTTCGCCCATTTTATAATGGTGCAAAGCCCGCTCGCGTTTGGTTGGGTAGCGGGAGAGCATGGCCGCACAACGAAAATGGGTCTCACCCAACGACCCCCAATCGTGGTCTGGCAAAAATGAATTGTTCACTCGCACCGGGTCATCGTACAACACCGCCAAATCGGGGTGTTTATCTACCAGGGATGAAACAGCATGGCGGAGCGAGGCGATTTCTGCTTGCAGCAGCAAAAGTTTCAGCGCGTCCAGTTTTTTGTCGTGATTCAACGCCACCCGCAAAGCACGTTCGACACGCTCGGCAGGCACTTCCTGGCGTGGAATGGGGTCGGGAATGGCAGATTCTGTTGGCCAGGGATCTTGAATGGCCAATTGAAGGAGCGCATCCCATCGTTGGCCCTTTTCATCATGAAAGGCCAGATGACGGGCTGCGTAGCCGTTTTCGGAAATCAGGGGTTCCAAAAATTGGGCCAGTTGGGCGTGGATGGCGGGTTCATTTTCAGGGAGAATGCGATTTTTGACAAAATTTTCAAAATCCTCATCCTGAAAACCCAATCCCTCTTCCCGTTGCACCAACCCGGTTTCCAGACGGTGCAGGGCAAGATCCATTTGTTCAGAGGATACCTGACAGAGCAGCGCCAAAATTGTCCGATCCACAGGCGCACGCAGCAAGGCCAACCAGGTCATTCGGGGTCTGCAAGGCTCGGGTAATTCCAGACTGGCCGCCTGCCACATTTCCTGAAATACATCTTCTAACTTAATTCCCAGCACCGGGGTTGCCATGAGGTGGTCCAGATCGACAGCGGTTTGTTGACGCCAACCTTCCAGCAGATAGGCCTGCAAGCGGGGAGTGTGGTGAGTGAATTGATGAAACCGGTGACACTGCGAATCCGTGGCCTGGGGAAAAACCCCGCGCAACAGCAAAGCGGAATCATTTTCCGCAAATGCCGGCAATTCCAGAACCCGGACGCCGGGGGTCGGGTACCCCAGGGTCTCGCGGCGACTGGTGCGACAGGTGACCAGCAATCGCACATTGTCCGGCAGATCCAGTTCCCAAAGTCCATGGATAAAACAGGTTGATTCACCAAGCTGTTGCATGGCCGCAATGCTGTTATCAGCCGCATCGATCACGAGTACCAGCCAGCCATTTCCCAGTTGCCGCATTTTGGTGGCGGCAGCGTTCAGACGGCGCTGAAATTCCCGGCGTTGATCGGGAATATGATCCGAACTGCGGACGAGAAAATGGATGCCCAATTCCAGGGCCAGGGTGTTGGCCAACTGTTGCAAGGCGCGGCGGTCGGAATGGCGTTCGTTCCTGGTTTGGGTATATGTTCCTCCACCGTAGCAATCGTATGAAATCACTTTTGATCCTGGTGGTAAAACATCGACCAACTGCTGGATCACGGTGGTTTTTCCCATGCCCGCACCACCATGGACGACAATTTTACCGGGTTGAAATTTGGATATTTGATCAACCAAACAGGCAGCGGCCTGGGTTTTCAGCATCTTCTCGACAGATTGGAATTGGACAGGCGCGGGAAACAAATCGTCATCATGGTGACAGCCCAGAGCCAAAAGGACATCTTCACGCCGCATGGGCCTTTTTGCTCCACCTCCAGGCTGACCACGCTCTACAATGAATTCCTGCAAACGCAATAAGGCTGGATCGGCATCGCCATCCACCAAGGCTCCAACCTCCCGGAAAAGTTCCAACCGTTGTCCAATCCGACCCGACTCTCCGCAGTTGGAAAAATCCAGTAGACCTAAAAAGTCTGTAAATTCCTTGGATTGCAATCCAGAAGCGGCATGCAATTTATTCAAGATTTCCTGGTGTGGAACAATATCTGGTTGACTCAACAAAAATTTCAGATCGACCTGGGTTGAGTCATTTTTTGGCGGGAGATGTGTTTGGGCGGCGAGGAGAGCGGCTTGCAGCTTGTGATCCATGGACCGGTTGCTGACCAGACGCAAGGTCAATCTGGCCAGAACGGCGTCACGACTTTCATGGTCAAGAAAACCCCGATAGAGTTCTGCCATGCGGCTGAGGATGGAATGGGGTTTTTGTTTGCCGGATGTCTGACAAAGCCGGGCTGTTGTCCAGACTTGGCCGGGATGACGGGTGCTGCACTTCAGTTGGGAGACCACCACCCGGTTGGCCGTGGTCAGATCGTTACACTCTGGTTGGGTCGAGTGATATTCGGCAAGATCAGCGGCCAAAAACAAATCGTTGGATCCATCTTTACCGGGATCATCCTCCTGGGCGACTCCTTCCACCACCACCATACGCAGATCAGTGCGGGGATCCAGCATGGCCAGGCAGCGGCGGCAAGCCCACAGCACATGGAAACGATCACCTGCATTGGACTCCAATGCGCCAGGTTGCGTGGACATGATTGTTGAATTCCCGGTTGACAGGATCAAATTATCAAGGTTTCAACTCATGAGTGGTGACGATGTTTTCAATGGTGGAACGATCCTTGGCCTCTTGCAGACCCAGCGTACTGATCAGGATATCCTGATTGGGGATGGATGCCGCAATGCCCTTGAGTTCTGCCAACCGCCGACTGCTGCTGGTCAATTTTTTCAGGATTTTCGGTGTATCGAAGCGCTCGGCATGCAGGTGTTCAAGGGAAGGAAGCGTTGGCATCAAGGCAGATCCTTTGGCGCGATATGTATACAAAATAGATTTTTCTATACATATCTTCGCTGACGTGCATAGTCAACCTGGGGTTTGTATCCAGATCGCTGCACATGGTCACCAAGCCCCCTTTTCAAGCATCATTTGCTGTATCTATTCAGAACTCTTGCAAAAAAGGATTTGATATAAAAGACTTTGTTGAGGCTCCGCCCCAAACCCCGCCAGGGGGAAGGGCACAGCCCTTCCCCCTGGACCCCCATCCCAGTTTTTCAAACTTTTTGAATGGGGAGGCTGAATGGCTACCATTTGCTTTTGGTTCTGTCATCGAGGGGCACTGCGCGGACGCGGCCAGGACCCCGAGAGGCGCCAGATTTTCAGGTATTGATTTTCAACGACCGGACGTTGCAGACCGTGCTGGTTTGCTTTTTTGGGTCTGTTTGGCGGGTTGGGCAGGCTTGGCTGGTTTTGCCTTGCTGCCCGTCGCAGTCGGGGAAGGGGCCGTCACTGGCTTGTAATCGGCCTGGTATGGAGCATAGGGGGTACCGTCCTGGGTCACATAGCCGATGACCCGGGGAATGCCATCGGGAGAGCGGGTCATTTTTTCCACCAGGGCCGAATCCACCTGGACTTGGCCGTGACGACGCTGCATGGCGTTGAAAATGGCTTCGGATGCCTTACCCGGGAGTTGGCCGCGATCTTTTCTCTTCAGGGTGGGATGGACTTCGAGGAACAGTTGGTTGCCACGCCAACCGGCCTTGGCAGGTTGATCGACGATCCGCACCCGCAAGCCTGGTTCGACCCGTTTGTAGAGGCGGACGATATCTTCCGGATAGAGGCGCATGCAGCCGCGACTGACCCGGCGTCCCACGCCGAAGGGGCGATTGGTGCCGTGGATCAGGTAGGTGGGGAGGGTCAGATAGATGGCATGGGTTCCCAATGGATTGTCCGGGCCGGGGGGCACAATCGTCGGCTGGTTGGGATTTTCCTTACGGATCGACTCCGGGACATACCAGGTGGGATTGGCCATTTTGCGGGTGACCTTGGCCTCGGTGAGAGGGGTGTCGAAGCCCTCGCGACCGACTCCCAGTGGGTAGGTTTCGATCCAGCCATCCTTGCGCCGGAAAAAGATGCGCATTTCCGGTCGATTGATGACCAGTTCGGGGCGGGAGTCGCTGCCATCTGGATAGACGTGCAGCAGGGGAACCCGGATCAGGGTGCCCGGGGGGGGCAACCAGGGGTCAACCTTGGGATTGGCCAGCGAAATGCTGTTGTAACCCAGGTCAAAAGAACGACCGACTTGCAGCAATGTTTCGTCACCCCGAATGGTGTAGGTCAAGACTCCTGGTCCGAAAACTTCATCTCCCTTGGGCAGGGGTGCCCAGACAGGAGGCTGTCCTGTTGGCTGGTTGGCCAGGGCATTGACCACATCGGCCAATTGCAGATGACGGCTGTCCGCCCAGCCATGGGCCGACCAGCCCATCAAGGTTATCAGCAGGAGGAGGGTGAAGATTGGCATATGAGTCCATTTCCAGATTGAACGGTGAAGATTGTGACCGCCAGGCAACTTGATTTCACAAAAATCATCCGGAAACATGCATGCACCAGTGATCAGCAAGGGGGATCAAACCTGTTCTGCGGCCAGACGCCGGAGGAGGTGCAAGGCGGTTTGACTGGTTTGAAACCGTATGCGTGCCCGATCACCCCGATAGACGACATGCCGCTCAAGGACACTGCCATTGCGGGAGACTGCTGCCAGATAGACGGTTCCCACCGGTTTTTCCGGGGTGCCTCCGCCTGGACCGGCGATGCCGGTGACGGCCACGGCGATATCGGACTCGACCAGACGCAGGGTGGCTCTGGCCATGGCCAGGGCTGTTTCCTGGCTGACAGCGCCACAGCGGGCCAGGAGGAGATCGACACCTTCCAGGAGGCGCTGCTTGGATTGGTTGCTGTAGGTGACCAGGCCGTGACTGAACCAGGCACTGCTGCCGGGGAGGGAAGTCAGGCGGGCGGCGATCAGGCCGGCAGTGCAGGATTCGGCGACGCTGACCCGGAGTTTGGATTTCAGCAGGAGTTCTGCCAGGACCTCTTCCAGGGAGTTTGGTTCGGTTGCATAGATGCGGGGACCGAGGCGGCGTTCCAGCATGGTTTTGAAATCATCGCTCAACACGGACGGCAGCCAGAGGGCGGAGTCACCATCGGGGAGGGAACGGACCCGGCAATGTTTGCAGGACTCTTCGCCGAGATGTTCATTCATGTCGAAGGGGTCGCCGGCTCCTTCGATCATCCAGTAGACTGGCATGCGCCGGGGGCGGAAATCGGGTTCATCCTCCCGCATGAAGGCGCGGATGCAGACGATGAGGGCATGACGCAACTCCCAGACCGGCTGTTCGCAAAACGCGACGATGCGACCGCGACGGCGCACGGCAAAACCGGCACGATGGCCGTTTCGGTCAGTCAGGGGTCGTGCCCCCACGACCCGCAGTTCCGAGGATTCGGTCCCATCCAGACCCAGGGACAGCCCCAGGTTGGAGATGACGGAGCGCCGCAGGCGGCTGCCGGCCTCGCCCTGAACCAGGACAAGGGTATATTGTTCGGCGAGCTGGTTGGGATCCAGGGAATCATCCGGGTCCACTTCCAGGAGGTGAACATCCTCAAACCCCAGGCAGTGGAGAAACAGGTCCAGATGGGGACGCCCCGAGGCGGGCATCAACCGTTCATTTTCGCTCCATCGGGGAATAACCAACAGGCACATCATGGCGCCACTTTCGCGAAGTTGACCCCGCGCTCCCTCATCATGCCGTCAAGTCCACCAAAATTTTCAGTACGAAGGCACTGCAAATCCCTGCTGCCAGATCATCGGCCATGACGCCCCAGCCTCCTGGCAAACGCTGTTCCAGCCACACGATTGGCCAGGGTTTGACGCGATCGAACAGACGAAAACAGACAAATCCCAGCACCACCCAGAACCAGTCGAAGGGCACCCACAGCATGGCCAGAAGAAAACCGGCCACTTCATCGACCACCACTTCGGAAGGGGCTGCCTGGCCCAGGATACGCACGGCCGCATGGGCCGCCCAGATGCCCAGGATGGTCAACACCAACAATCCCACCAGCAAGGATTTCTCGCCGTGTTGTCGCAACAACAGGTAGAGCGGCACGGCACCCAGGATACCAATCGTTCCGGGTGCCCACAGAATCCGACCGGTACCACCCCAGGTTGCCAGAAACATGGCCAGGGGATCCGTGTATTGATTGGCTGTCTTGAAGGCGATTTTCCTTCCTCCTGTGAACGGGGTTCTCACGAGGTGATGAGCAGAACTCGTGGTCCAACGATCAGCATTTTTTGTGCCGAAAGGGGAAGCAGGGAGGATCAGGGAGATGGGGAGAGGGGTGAGGTCCTTCGATGTCAAAAATTCTGCCAATCTGTCAAAATCATGTTCAAATCCGTCTGGATCGGGTCGGGTCATCCCTGGGTTCAAATAGCTGTTTGCAGAATGGCTGCAATGCGTTCCTCGAAATTTTCCTCGACAGGTTTACTGATGAACCCGCTGCAGCCACTTTCCATGGCCTGGTTTTCATCCCGGGACAGCACGCCAGCTGTCACGGCGACAATACGTCCCGTATACCCTTTCCGGCGCAGTTCACGGACGGCTTCATGGCCGTCCATGACCGGCATGTGCATGTCGAAAAGCACCAGATCATATTGACCGGCAAGGGTTTTTTCCATGCCTTCCAGGCCGTTGGCGGCCTCGTCCACCGTGTGATCGGCAAATTCGAGCCGAAACCGCAGCACGGCACGAATATCCGGTTGATCATCGACGATCAGAATGCGGGCCATTCACGTCTCCTCTTGGGTTGGAATGGTAAAACGGAATGTACCCGGTTGATCATCGACGATCAGAATGCGGGCCATTCACGTCTCCTCTCGGGTTGGAATTGTGAAACGGAATGTGGAACCGGTGCCGGGTGCGCTGACAACCGAGATTGTGCCACCGGAAATTTCGACCAGTTTTTTGGTGATGGTCAGGCCCAGGCCAGTGCCGCCGGCCCGCCGGGTCGTGGAGCCATCCACCTGATGAAACCGCTCGAAAATGTGATCCAATTCATGGGCCGGAATGCCGATTCCGGTATCCATGACAGTGAATTCGACAAATTTTTCAACGGGTTTCATGGTTACATGGACCTCACCCCGGTCGGTAAATTTGATGGCATTCCCGACCAGATTGATGAGAATCTGGCGCAGTCGGGTTGCATCGGCCAGGAGATGGGTCTTTGTGAGTGTGCCGACCAGTTGCAGGTTTTTTTCATCGGCCTTGACGCGCAGGGCATCCAGGACACCCTGCACGACCTCTTCCGCATCGATGACCTGCAAATCCAGCGTCAATTTTCCTGCTTCAATCTTGGAAATGTCCAGAAGATCGTTGATGAGCGTCAGGAGATGTTCCCCGTTGCGTTTCATTTCTCGGGCCATGTTGCCGATTTGTTGCACAAACCTGGCAAACTCCTCGGCTTCCGGCGTACCGGTCAGGGCCATGGCCAGCTTTTTGGCGGTTGGAATTTTTTTTTCGGATTGACCGAGCAACGGCAGATATCCGAGGATTACCGTCAGCGGGGTGCGCAGCTCGTGGCTCATGGTATTGAGAAATTCCGATTTGGCCCGATTGGCTTCTTCTGCGACATTCTTGGCGGCAAGCAGTTCACTTTCTGTTTGTTTCCGATCGGTGATATCGACAACACAGCCGACGAAGATATGTTCTTCGCCAACGTGCGCTTCGCCGACGGCCAGCCAGAGTGGGAAGGTACTGCCATCCTGGCGTTGCCCGGTTACCTCCCGGCCACCGACTTTGATGATGCGGGATTTTCTCGTCTGAATATAACGTTCGACATAGCTGTCGTGTTCTGAATGGTAGGGGTCGGGCATGAGCATTTTAACGTTTTTTCCGAAGACCTCCGCCAGCGTGTAGCCAAAAATTTTTTCCGCTGCCGGGTTGAAAGTGATGATGCGTCGCGCCGTGTCCATGGTGATGATGCCATTGACGGCGGTATCCAGGATGGCGCGGGTTCTTGATTCATTGATGGAGAGATCCGCTGTGATTTTCTGTGCCATTTTGACCGCCTGGTCGCGTGAACGGGACAGATTGCGAATCATGGCAAACAACAGAATACTGGATGCCATGCCGCCGACCAGCACGATGAATTGCTTTTCCCGATCCACGCTGGCATCGAATACGGCGGTACTTTGCAGCTCCATCTGCCAGGCATGACCGGCGATGGTCAGGAGTTCCCTGTGGACGAATGTTCCGGGAATTCTGCCTGGAGAATTCCCGCGCCACGAGTCGTACAGCACGCTTTCCGGATCGATGGTGTCGCCGTCGAAAATGCGCAAACCAACCAGGTGATGTTTGTTGCGCAGGATGCCTTGCAGCAGGTCATTCATGCGAAAGGGGGCATAGACAAAGCCGATGATGGCGGCCCGACGCTCTGCGACCGTATGCAGGGGGTGTGATTTTTTGTAGACCGGCAGATAGATCAGGCAGCCGGCCTGTTTGTCTGCTTCGGTTTCCTGGACCAGGGTCACCTTGCCGGAGAGGGCGGCATGTCCGGAATCGCGTGCCTGTTCCATGGCGGTGCGGCGCACGGGTTCGGAAAACATGTCATAGCCGAAGGCCCGCAGATTGCGTTTTTCAAAGGGTTCAAGATAGGTGATCGAGCTGTAGATTTCTCTGCTGCCCTCGGGACGGAGACGATAGTCGGGAAAGCCTTCGGCACGCAGGGATTGTTCATGCGCTGCCAGCTCTGCCGGACGGATGAAAACGGACCAGCCAAAGCCCTGGATGCCAGGATAGAGCCTGGCAACATGAAGACTTTCGACAAAGGTGCGCCACTCCTGCCGGGTCACATGGTCGCTGGCATCCAGCAGGGCGACGCCACTGCGCAGGATTTGCTCATAGGCCTGCATGCGGTTCAGGATGGCCGATCTGTGTTCGGTCACTTCGCCGGCAAAATGGACTTTGGCCCGGGTCAGGGCTTCATCATGAAAAATCTGCCAACCGGCCAGTGTGGCCCACAGGCTCAGGCCGGAAATCAGCCATGGAACGAGTCGGGACAGGCCTGAAGGGGATGACAGGTTTGCCATGTTCATGGACACCCATATTGTCTTGATCAGGTCACGGCAGCATACCTGGTCAGAATGTCCCGCAGGCGGCCGCTGCCGGCAAGCGGCAACGAGAGGGTGACCTGGATTTCTTCGCCGATGTCCTGTCGGCTCAGGATACGTCCTTCCCGGCACAGGCGTGCCAGCAGTGCCCCATCACTGGCTGGCAGTGTCAGGTGATACTCCTGCCATGCCTGGGTGCGGGCGGCGGCCAGTCGGGTCAGCAACAGATCAAGGCCCAGGCCGGTGCGGGCGGAAATGACGAGTGAATCCTCCCGTTCTCCAAGACGTGTTGCCTGTCCAGGATTTTCTTGCAGCATGTCGGCTTTGTTGTACAGGGTCAGCATGGGCTTGTGCTGCACGCCCAACTCCTGCAACACCTCCAGTACGGCTCTGACCTGATCGTTCCACTCGGGGTCTGCCAAATCCACGACGTGCAACAGGATGTCGGCACTGACCACCTCTTCCAGGGTGGCCCGGAAGGCCGCGACCAGTTGATGGGGCAGATCGCGAATGAAGCCCACCGTATCGCACAGGATGACGCGCCCCCCATCCGGCAGGGTGACACCGCGCATGGTGGGGTCCAGGGTGGCGAAGAGCTTGTCTTCCGCATCCACGTGGGCTGCGGCCAGGCGATTGAACAACGTTGATTTGCCGGCGTTGGTGTAGCCGACCAGGGCTGCCACGAACAGGGGCACATCCTGGCGTTCCCGGCGTTGGAGGGTTCGGGTGCGTTCGACATCGCGCAGGGATTTTTTCAGGCGTTGAATGCGTTCCCGGATTTGGCGTCGGTCCAGTTCGATCTGGGTTTCGCCGGGTCCTCCCCGCACGCCGACGCCGCCGCGTTGCCGTTCGAGGTGGGTCCAGGTGCGCACCAGACGGGATTGTTCATAGAGCAGTGCGGCCAGTTCCACTTGCAGGCACCCTTCGCGGGTTCTGGCCCGGGCGGCAAAAATTTCCAGGATCAGTCCGGTTCGATCCACCACCTTGGCCTGGAGTGACCGTTCCAGATTGCGCTGCTGTACTGGTGACAGGGAGTTGTTGAAGACGACCACCCCGGCGTCCAGTTCCTTGACTTCCGCGCCCAACTCTTCCAGACGCCCCTTGCCCAGAAAGGTTGCCGGCAGGATGCGGGCAAGGTTGACCATCCGTATGCCTGCGGGTTCCAGACCGGCACTCACCACCAGTCGTCGCAGCTCTTCGGCCAATCGTTCGGCGCGGTCTGGATCCTCTTCCACCACCTGAATCAATAACGCCCGCTCACGGGGAGCCTGCGTTGCGTGCATGGGTCTCCTTACATGTCAAGTTTCTTCATCATGACTGGCTTCGCCGACGACCTGGATATTTCGTGACGGCATCACAGTGGATATGGCATGTTTGAATACCAACTGGGTCACGCTGTTTTTGAGCATCAGGCAATAATTGTCGAACGAGGTGATCACCCCCTGGAGCTTGATGCCGTTGACCAGGAACACCGTAACCGGTACCTTCTCACGGCGCAGGGTATTCAAGAATGGATCCTGCACATTATGCCCGGCATGACTTCCCATGACTTGTCCTCGGTTCTTGTTTTTTTATCAACCAGTTTCAGAATGCGATCCCTGTCGCATCACCTCTCAGCAAACTTCAGATTCTGACAAATTATAGACACGAATGCGCAAAAAGATACGAAAAATAGACACTCTCCGAAACGGGTATGCGGTTTGGAGATAATGGCCTGGATATTGCGTGAATCTTATCCCGTTTGGCAAGACCAAATCACGTTTCCGATCGCAAAATCGAGACTGCCATGACCATTGAAAACAAGATTCTCAGCCTGGACGATCTGGCCCGGAAGTCCGCGGACTTGAAGGAGCAGGGGCGCACCGTGGTGTTGTGTCACGGCACGTTCGATTTATTGCATCCCGGGCATATTCGTCATTTGCGGCGTGCCAGGCAGGAAGGGGATTGCCTCCTGGTCACGGTCACGGCCGATCCTTTTGTGAACAAGGGTCCGGGACGACCGGTGTTTCACCACGATCTGCGGGCGGAAAATCTGGCCTCCCTGGAGTGCGTGGATTTTGTGGCCATCAACCACGACGTGACCGCCGTGCCTGTGATCAACCTGATCAGGCCCAACGTTTATGTCAAGGGTCAGGATTATCGGGCCGCAGAAAATGACATCACCGGCAACATTGTCATCGAACAGAAGGCCGTGGAAAGTTCGGGTGGCCGTGTTTTTTATACCAATGAAATCGTGTTCAGTTCCACCAGTCTGCTCAACGAGCATTTTGATATTTTTCCGGCCTCGACCAAGGAGTTTTTACAAAAATTCCGTTCCCGGTACCAGGCCGAGGCGGTGATTGACCGGATTCTCTCCCTGGACAAATTGAAGGTTCTCGTGGTGGGGGAGGCCATTGTCGATGAATACTGCTACTCAACCCCCATGGGTATCACCGGCAAAAGCCATGAGGTCTTGTCGGTTCGTTTTGACGCCATGGAACAGTTTGCGGGGGGGTCTCTGGCCATTGCCAATCACTTGGCCGGTTTTGCTGCCGAGGTGACCCTGCTGACCGGGTTGGGACACAACGATCACCATGAGCCTTTCGTTCGCTCCCGTCTTGAAGAGCGTGTGAAGCCGGCATTTTTTTATTTTGAGCAGTCCCAGACCCTGGTCAAGCGTCGCTTTGTCGATGCCGAAGCGCGCAAGTTGTTCGAGGTCTATTTTTATGATCCAAACCCCCTGACTCCGGCTGTCGAGGGTAAAATCATCGAATGGATCCAGACGCATGCCAGTGCGTATGACGTGGTGATTGTTCCGGATTACGGGAATGGTTTCATTTCGCTGGACATGGTCGAGGCCCTTTGTTCGACGGCGCGCTTTTTGGCCGTCAATACCCAGATCAACAGCGGCAGTCGGGGATATCACGCCATCACCCGGTATCCACGGGCGGATTTTGTCTCCCTCAATGAACCCGAGGTGCGCCAAGCCGCTCACAATCGCCACGACCCCCTGGAACTGGTGACAAAACAGATCGCCCAGCGGGTCAAGGCCAACCAGATCGCCATTACCATGGGTTCGGTGGGTGCCCTGCTGCTGGACATGGACGCATCGACCACGCACCGGGTTCCGGCCCTCTCCACCCGGGTGGTGGATAACATTGGTGCCGGTGATGCGTTTCTTTCTCTGGCGGGTCTGGCCATCGGCGGAGGACTGGATTCGGAACTGGCTCTGTTTTTGGGCAGCGCGGCAGCCGCTCTCGATGTCCAGATCGTCTGCAATCGCGATCCGGTCCGGCCAGTCCACCTTTTCAAGTATATCACGACATTGCTGAAATGAAACTGGATCAACCTTGAAAGTCACGAGGCCGGTTTCGCTTCCTCTGCGGCGGATTTTGTGGGATTATTCAGATTGGCGTTGTTTAAAATATTCATGGCCCGTTCGATGATCAATTCGGCTCCGGGAGGTGATTCGTCGTAAATCCAGGTTTTCCGGTTGATGTGGAAAGAAAATTTATTGTAAGGCCCGGTAAAAGGCCCCTCCGGGGGATCGGACGGATCCTGGTGGCGGGCGAAGATGCGCATGAAATCCTGACTTGGCGTGATACCGAAACCCACATCGGTTCCCAGTATGGTCGAGCGCACGTAACATTTGTCGCGCACGCGATCCTGGATGATGCATTGACTCAAGGCATCAAAGTGTTCCAGCAGGTGTTGACGCCCCATTTCCTGGCGCAGATGAAAGCACAATCTGCGAATGTCGTTTTGAGGAAAAAAGCCGCGTCGGGTCCGGAAGCGTCGGCAGGTGCAGGTCAGACGAAAAAGATTGATTTGATGCAAAAGGGGCGTGTGGTCGCGTCCGGCAACCTGGACAGGTTTGTCCAACTCCTGGGGGAGGGGTGTCAACAAAAATGCCGGACAGTCCTGGACAGAGCGAAGAACCTTGTTTTTGCGGACCTGTGGCAAAATGAAGCCATGAATGAGAACAAGCCAGAGGGCGATGACGCCGAGTGCTGCAAGCAAAATCCACATGGTGAAGGGATCCGGGCGGGTTGAGGGGGGGTGGTCGTGGCCAACCTTGTCGTTCGGGAGAATATTACGGAATGATCATGAAGAAGCAAATTTTTTTCCTGGCCAACCTGCTGATTGCTGCCCTGCCAGGCGGCAGGCGTCTGGTGGCCATTTTCTTCTTCTGCCTGATTTATGGTTGGATTTCGCCTGTGAGAGCCATGAATGCCGACGACATCCTTCAGGCTGTGGATCAGGCCATGGCTTATGATTCCCAGGAGATGGTCTTGCGTCTTGTCAATCGTCGCGGGTCGTATGAAGAGCCTCCGGTGGTGATCCTCGTGGCCAAAAAGGGTGGGGATCGCCTGGTCGCCATGATCCTTGCCCCGGATTCCATGAAGGGAGTGACGGCTTTCAGGTCCGGTGCCGACGTTTGGGTGCGGATCCCCGGGAAAAATATTGAAATGCAGCAGGATCCCTTGTTGAGAGGGTTCCATGGCGGCGGAATCTTCAACAATGAGGATCTTTTGCATCTGGATTTTCATCTGGAATACCAGGCCAGACTGGTCCGGGAGGATCAGGCCAACTGGTATCTTGAATTGACCCCGAAACAGGCGTGGGTGCCTTATGCCCGACTCGGTATGGTGGTGGACAAGGAGTTCAAATTGCCCCGGGAAGTGACCCATTATGGTCCGGGCAATGTCCTGATCAAGACCATTCGCTACAAGCAGATGCAGCGCTTTGCGGATGGACCCTTGCGTCCATCGCTGCTGGAAAGTGCCAGCCCCTTGAATGCGGGATATGTGTCAACATTGCGCTATGGGGATGTGCGCTCCGTTGCGGTACCGGAAACCATCTTCGACCGCAGTGCCTTGAACAAGATTGGTGACTATTTTATGCGGGAAAGATGAAATCCCGGGAACTTATGGCATCCTTGAATTGATCTCGGCCAGGATTGCATTCAGTTCTGTGATGTCGGCTTGTGCCAGTCCATCCTGGTTCTCCTGCGCCAGAGTCTGGGCAATGGTCCGGGCATGCAGAATTTCGGTGCGTGCCTCGGGAATGCGACCTGCGTAGGCTTGCGCGGTGCCCAACTGCTGATGGGCGACCATCAATTCGCGTCGGGCCAGGGGATTTTCCCGCTCGCTGAAAGCCAGACGTTGCCGGATGGCCAGGGCTGTGGTCATCTCCTCCATGGCCAGGGAAATTTCGCGCAGATCCAGATGCAGTGAACCGATTTGCAGCAGGGTGGTTGCCAGGTTGCGTTGCGTTTCCAGGTTGGCCGGATCCTGGAGCGAGAGTCGTTCATGAATGGCGCGTGCCCGGGCCAGACTATCCAGGGCCTTGGCTTTTACACCCAAGTCAATCTGGACATCTCCCAGATTGCTGTACGTGACCGCCAGGTCGCGTTGTGCCTGGAGATTGTCAGGCTCCCGGGCCACGCAACGTTGCAAGATCTGTTCGGCAGCGGCGTAGTTTTGCAATGCCTCGGCGTGTTTGCCCATGCGGCTGTGCAAAAATCCGTGCTGGCGATGGCTGGCAGCAAGATCAATCCAGGCCTGAAGGTTGGCAGGATCCTCCTCGGCCAAGTCCTGATTGATTGTCAGGGCCGCTGCAAAATCCGCCCGGGCACCTGTCGGATCGTCATTCTCCAGACGCAATGTGCCGATATTGCCCAGCGTGGCGGCCAGATTGCGCCGAATTTCCGGATTGTCGGGCACCTGTTTGGCCAGACGTTGAATGATTTCCAGAGCCTGCGACAGGCTGGCCATGGCCCGCTCAAGGTCACCCACCCGTCCATACATGAAGCCCATGGTGTTCAGACTGGCGGCATAGTCTTGCCATGCGGTATCAGGATCCGGTTTGTCAATGGGGTCCGGTGCGGGTTTTGCCAATGGAATATGGTTGATGGTGTTGCTGTCGGTTACGTTGGTGCCGGTCGTCGTTGTCGTGGTACCAGTGGCACGCTTCTGGTCAAGGAGCGTGGCTTCGACGAAGGCCGCCAGGGCACTGCCACTTTCGCCCAGGGAAAGCCGGGTATTGCCCAGTCGATGCAGACCCAGGGCGAGCGCACGTTGGACTTGCCAATTGTCGGGCTGTCGCTGCAACAGGCGACGATAGATCTCCACAGCATCATCAAAAGCTGCCAGGGCTCCCTGTGTTTCCCCGGCCAGAAAGCGCATTTCGCCCATTCGGGTATGAATCACGCCCAGTTTATTCTGTATCTGAATTTCTCCGGGGAAACGTTCGAACACACGGCGACCGAATTCCAGTGCGGCCTGATATTCGGCCATGGCAGCGCGGAGATTGCCGCTCTGGCGACGGGATTCAGCCTGATCCATGAGGAGAACCAGACGCTGGCGTTGTGCCACCGGGTTGTCGGGGTCGCTGTT